>JACZTG010000014.1 GCA_022573815.1 Candidatus Neomarinimicrobiota bacterium | reverse complement strand
CGGTCTAAATGCCGTAATTTATTAATGGGCGATAAACACCGTATAATTAAATATATACAGCTGAACGATAATTCTCATATTTGACACAGCTCACATGAATTATCCTCTGAAGCGATTGTGGCACACCACTTGCGATATATCAGGCAAAGAGTATGGGCAAATTAACAGAACCTGGAGATTAAGAGATGGGACAACAACAATTATTGTTAATAGTACTCGGGACAATCATTGTCGGAGTAGCTGTGATTGTTGGGATCAATATGTTTACAACAGGCGCTGTAAATGCAGAACGTGACGCATTGTTGCAGGACGTTAATAACGTAGCGTCAACTGCGGCGTCTTACTGGAGAAAACCGGCAGCCTTAGGCGGCGGAGCGCGAAGTTTCGTTGGAGTTTTAGACGTGACAGCATTTGGCGCCGATTCCTCTAACGCTAACGGTAATTTCTTAATGTCGACTGTCGCAGCTAATTCCTTTACTCTCACCGCGACAGGAGCAAACGAAGGAGTTATAGTAGTGGCGAACATAACCCAGCAAGGTGTATCGGGTACACCAACGATTACGCTTCCGTAATATGAAATAAAGAACCAATCCTCCCTCCCAAACAGGGGTCAGTCAGGTGTCACATCCGCGATGACATCGGCTGACCCTTTTTTATTTTATTGTGTTGCAAAACCACTGCTTCAAGAATATCTTTCAGACTTACAAACCATAAACTAAAGAAAGAATGAAAAATGCCCGGAGAAACTGACTACACCCAAGAAGCGCGTGATTTTGTCACTATGAACAAAAACGCAATACTTTCAACAACATCCGTCGATAAACTCGGATATCCGTTCGGTTCGATAGTTCCGTATGATATAGACAATCAGGCTCGCATAATTATTCAGGTTGCGGATATTTCCCAACATTATAAGAATTTGTCTGTTGACCATCGGGGGAGCATAATAGTAACCGATCAGTTCGGCTCGCATGACCCTCAGGCTCATGCCCGCGCCACAGTGTTAGCCGATTTTTCTGCGGTGCCGAACGATGAGCTCGAGGAAGTCGGCTGGTCATATAAAGGCAGGTTTCCCGAATCTTTGGAGAGGGAGCGAGCTCACGATTTCTTATATTTGAGGGGAGTGCCGACTGCCGTTAGATGGATCGGGGGATTCGGCGAGATCGGTTGGATAAGCGCACTGAATTTTACCGATACGGCAGCGGATCCATTAGCCTATGTAGCGTTAGATATAATTGATCATATGAACGCCGACCATGAAGAGGCGATGAAAACGTTAATCAGCGCAAATAGCGACATTGATCTGAAAGGAATGAATGTTGAGATGACAAACATTCGCTCAACTGATTTTACCCTGCAGGCTATTAATGGCAAAAGTTCGGAGCGGATAACTTTGGATTTCCCCGAGCCGGTCAGTGACGCGTCAAAAGCGCGCGCGGCGCTTATATCAATGCTCGCAGACACAGCCGGAAAGACAACTGTTTGAGTTCCAATTTATTCTAAATTAATCTTTCACAGAGGAATATTTTAATTCATATTCCTCCACAAGCCGGGAGGAAATTTGGGAAAGCACGATAAGGTTGATTCGCGGGAAGTCGGTCTTGAGATAGGACTTCTAATGAGCAGGTTTTTTCAAAATTGCGACGACCTGCACTATGGTTATTGGCCCAACGGTCTTGAAGTACAATTTTCAAATATGGGGCAAGCTCAAGCCAACCACTCCGAACTGATAATCTCGAATATACCCGATGGCACAAAATCCATTCTCGATGTGGGAGCCGGAGCGGGTAGCCTGGCTGAGAAATTGCTGAAGAAAGATTACGCAGTTGATTGTGTTTCGCCCAGCAGATTCCTCTCTGAGAGATTAGAAGAAAAATTAAACGGTAAATTCACTCTGTACCGCTCCAAATTTGAGGATTTGGAGACAGATGAAAAATATGACCTCATTCTTTTCAGCGAGAGTTTTCAATATATCGATATGAATAAGGCGCTCGATAAGTCACTCAATTTAATGAGCGAAAACGGTCATCTCTTGATTTGCGATTTTTTCAAGACAGACGCAGAGGGCAAAAACCCTCTTCAGGCGGGGCATAAATTCTCCGTGTATCAACAGATAATCAAAGATTATCCGTTGGAACAATTAACGGAGATAGACATCACCGCCGATACCGCTCCCACTATACAGCTGTTAGATGATTTTTTGACAAATCTTGCGCTGCCTGTGAGTGAACTTTGCTCGAAATATCTTAACGGTAAGCATCCTCGATTAATGAAGATTCTTAATTGGAAGCTGGGCAAAAGTATCGATAAGATTGAGAGCAGATATTTTAAAGGGCAGATGAACGTTGAAGCCTACTTGAAATATGAAACGTACAGGCTGTTTTTGTACAAGTCCTAAACTATAATAGCGTCTAGCTGTTGTATTCAATTGATATTAAGTCTTGAGGGATATACCTTAATAATCTTAATATCCAACATTGATTATATTTTTTAAGGTACTCTAATTTCCCAGTGGTGGAAGGAGATATATTTTTAATTCGATTTGTTCAGCAAGGTGCAGGTTATCCGTCAGCTGACAGACTGACTTCAAGGAAACAATGAAAGTTCTATCGCTAAATATAGCCCGGCGAAGGGAAGTTCAATGGCAGGGGAGAACGATAGCAACCGGATTTTTTAAAGAACCCGTAAGCGGAGAGGTATTCGTCACCAAAGAAGGGCTAACCGGCGATAGTATTGTAGAAAAAG
Source organism: Candidatus Neomarinimicrobiota bacterium (assembly GCA_022573815.1). Taxonomy (NCBI): domain Bacteria; kingdom Pseudomonadati; phylum Fidelibacterota; species Fidelibacterota bacterium. Next base: position 52,515 of record JACZTG010000014.1, on the reverse strand, counting down.
GTGCACGGAGGAATTCTTGGGGCGGTTTACGCATATTTTCAAACTCATTATGACTATTGGGCGAAAGAAACAGGACGGGAAGATCTCACGCCGGGAATTTTCGGAGAAAATTTAACTTTGGATAGCCTTGATGAATCAAGTATAAATGGAGGCGATAAGCTTCAGATCGGAGGGGTTTTGCTGCAAGCGGTGAATTTCAGACTGCCCTGTTACAAATTGGGAATGAGAATGGAAGATGATGAGTTTCCGGGCGTTTTTATGGAGAGCAGACGCTTCGGGGTATATTTCAAAGTATTGGAAGAGGGGATGCTGAAAGCGGGCGATCAGGTTTCGATAGTTGAAAAAGATCCTGCCGGTATATCAATGAAACAGATAATCTCAGCAGCTTTTGACAATGACATAACTGCGGAATTAGTGAGTAAGGCTTTATCGGTTGAGTCACTTGTCCCAAATTTAAAGGATCGGTTAACGCACCGATTAGGCTGATTGGATATGAATTTATAATATGACGGAGTCACCAACACGCAAACTTGCCGCAATAATGTTCACCGATATGGTGGGTTACACGGCTCTTATGCAAAAGGATGAATCCAAAGCCCGGGAGCTAATACAGCGGCATCGTGATCTTATGAAACCTCATATCACGAAACATGGCGGAAAAGTTTTACAATTTGTCGGAGACGGAACGTTTTGCACCTTCGACAGCGCTATCGAAGCTGTGAATGCCGCTCTTGAGATTCAACACGTATTTAAGACCGAGGATGAAATGGCGCTCCGTATTGGAATACACGTCGGAGATGTGGTGATTGAGGGTGAAGAAGTATATGGCGACGGCGTAAATGTAGCTTCACGAATTGAGCCGTTGGCAGAACCCGGCGGAATTTGCGTGACCGATAAAGTCTATGATAACCTCAAGAATCAGCAGGGAATGAAGGTTACTCCGTTAGGCGAGAAAGAATTGAAAAACGTTGAAGAATCTCTAAAGGTTTATTCAATTGAAGCGGCAATACCTGATGAGCTTGAAAATCATGCTGACTCTAAATTTACCGAGCAGAAAAAGGCAAGCGAATCCACTACAAATAAATTAATTATTGTAGCAGCCGGGGTGATATTTTTAATCATATTATTCGCCTGGTTATTTCCTGTTTTTGAATCGAGCGAAAGAGCTCTTGAGGCATCGGGAGAGATTCGATCTATTGCGATATTACCGCTTGATAATTTGTCTAACGATCCCGATCAGGAATATTTCAGTGACGGGATGACAGAAGCTTTGATAGCCAACATTGCGAAGATACGCTCCTTAAAGGTTATTTCCCGAACCTCTGTTATGAGATACAAAGGAACTGATAAATCGCTTCCCGAAATCGCAAGAGAACTTAAAGTAGATGCGATCCTCGAGGGTTCGGTTATGCACGCAGAGGGCGAGGTACGTGTAACTGTACAGCTCATTCGGGCTGCAACAGATGAACATCTATGGGCGAACAGCTATACGGACAAGTTGGAGAATATACTCTCTTTACAGAGCAAGATCGCCCGAGCTGTAGCAGAAGAAATCAAACTGACACTATCGCCGGAAGAAGAGATGAATATCGGAGGCGATCGAAAAGTAAATCCTGAGGCATATAAACTTTACCTACAAGCGCAAAAAACAGATCCCTGGGTTCAGTCCTTTAAAGAAGAGGAAGTCGCCATAAAGCTCTTACGGGAAGCCGTTGCGATTGATGCGAATTTCACTGACGCATGGCTGCTTTTATCATATCGGTTATCCGTTTTACACTCAGAGCTTTATGATCCCGACGAGACGGAGCATGTTGCTAATGCTGAGGAGGCGCTCAATAAAGCAAAAGCGCTTGAACCTACCAAAGTAGAAGTTGAGCTGACAGAGGGTCATTATCATTATTACGGAAACAGGGATTATGTCAATGCGTTAGAGTCCTATTATAGAGTATTGCAAAAAGATCCGAATAACTCTGTGGCGAAAGAGCATATCGGTTATGTGCAGCGTAGGATGGGCAAGTGGGAATCTTCTCTTGATAAACTATTAGAAGCGTATAAAACAGATCCATATAATCTCGATCTGGTTCGCTCTGTTGGAGAAAATTATCAGAATCTGAGAAAATTCGCTGAATCTGAGGTCTTTTTTAAAAAGGCGCTGGATATTTCTCCATTGCTCACTCACGCTTACGTTGCGTTAGCCTCTATCGCATTTCAGAAATCAGGAAATCCCGAAGATGCGTTAGAGGTGATGGACACAGATCTTTTGGTCGATCTGCTTGATTGGTATGTGAATGAAAAATCATACTATTTCGCTCTAAGTGGAAACTTGGATGCTGTTTATGAATTAGTTAACTCTTACCCTTCATCTGAATTTCGGTTAGGTTCATTCATTAATACGCGTAATTATTCTTTCGGTATGGCCCACTATGTTCTTGGGGATCATGCAAAAGCGGAAGAATATTTTAATTTATTTCTGCCTGAGTTAGAGATAGCTCATCGTTTGGAACCGAAAAAGGACCAGTGGATGTTGTATCTATCTTACAGTTATGCATTTCTGGGTCGAAAGGAAGATGCTATTTCAGTTGCGCTAAATAGAGCAGAAAATATCAAGATATCTGAAGATGCCTTTTGGGGCGGGAATATTGAATATGATATGGCAGAGATATTCATGATAGTCGGCGAACTTGATAAGGCGTTGAATAAAGTTGAAATGCTTTTATCTATTCCAAGCTTATTGAACATAAATGCATTGGAGGTGCATCCAATTTGGAAACCGCTACACGACCTTCCCCGGTATCAAGAAATTATTAAAAAATATAGTCCGGAATCATGACCGATTCACCCAAAAGAAAATTAGCCGCAATAATGTTTACCGATATGGTGGGCTACACCGCTCTTATGCAGAAAGACGAAAGCAAGGCGAGAGAACTTATCGAGCGTCACCGCGCGCTAATGGAACCGTTTGTAAAGAAACATGGCGGCGAGGTTATTCAGTTTGTGGGTGACGGAACTTTCTGCTGGTTTGACAGTGCTATAGAGGCTGTGAATGCCGCAATTGAAATTCAGAAAGTTCTCGAATTAGAAGATGAAGTAAACCTCCGAATCGGTATCCATATCGGCGATGTAGTGGTGGAAGGCGACGAAGTTTACGGGGATGGCGTGAATGTGGCATCCCGGATCGAACCGCTTGCAAAACCGGGCGGCATCTGCGTTTCTCATCAGGTATATGAAAATATAAAGAATCAAACGGGATTAAGCATAACTTCACTTGGAAAAAAAGAGCTGAAGAATGTGGACGAGGAGATGGAAGTATTTGAGGTAGCTAAGTCATCTGAGCCGGCTTCTGTAACACCTGCTGTGGCACAATCAACTCCCATTTCAAATAAGATCAATATGAAATGGATAGCGATCACCGCTGCTCTGACTCTGTTGGTAATAATCGGTCTTAAAGTTGATTTCGGCACTAAGGAAGCAGAATCAACTGAAAAGGCAAATAGTCTCAGCATTGCTGTTCTTCCATTCACAAATATGAGCGCGGATCCGGAGAATGAATACTTCGCTGATGGCATAACAGAAGATATATTGACTCAACTTTCTAAGATAAAAAGTCTGGACGTGATCTCCCGAACATCCATTATGCAATATAAGAACACCACAAAAAGTCTGCGCCAAATCGGGAAAGAATTGGGTGTGGCTACTATCTTGGAAGGGAGTGTCAGAAGAGGTGGAAATCGGGTCCGCATTACAGCTCAGCTGATAGACACAGAGACTGATAAACACCTCTGGGCGGAGACGTATGACAGAGATCTCGATGACATATTTGCCATACAAAGTGACGTGGCGAAAAAGATAGCGGCTGCTTTAAAAGCATCGTTGACTCCCGAAGAAGAAAAACGCATTGATAAAAAGCCCACTGAAAATTTAGAGGCTTATGATTATTATCTGCGGGGGAAAACGTATGCGAACCGTAGTTATTTAGAATCGGATCTTAGTATAGGTATTCAGATGCTCCAAAAAGCGATAGATTTAGACCCTGATTTTTCCCTTGCTTATGCGACATTATCTCAGATTCATTCAGGCTTTTACTGGTATTATTTTGACAGGAGTGAGGAGCGATTAGTAAAAGCCAAGGCAGCGGCAGACAGGGCTTTGCAGCTAAATTCACAGCTTCAGGAAGCTCATATGGCATTAGGAATGTATTATTATCATGGGCGATTGGACTATCAGAATGCGTTGAAAGAGTTTGATGTAGCTAAAAATTTGGGATTAAACGGCGGCGAACTTTACGCTAATATAGCTTTCGTCCAAAGACGCCAGGGTAAAATGGAGTTGGCAATAGCTAACTTTTTGAAAGCCCTCGAGCTCAGTCCGCGAGAAGCAATGATATCTCAATATTTGGGAGAGACTTATTCATTTATTCGAAATTATCAGGAAGCGGAAAACTCATTTAACAAAGCCATTTCATTAAGCCCGGACTTAAGGTTTAATTATTACAGCAAAGCGCTTCTTTTTGTGAAGTGGAAGGGAGATATTAAAAAAGCTCGATCCGTCCTCAAAGAAGTTGAACAGATGATAGGTACTCCCGCTGACCAGAGTGATATCATTCTGAAATATAATTTTGATAACTATGATCGAAAATTTGATCATGCGCTCGAATTACTTATGTCCTTAAACGATGATATTTATGAAGGTCAATTTAGATACTTACATAAGAATCATCTCATAGCAGATACTTATGGATTTATGGGCAACAGCGGGTTGTCGCAAGTCTATTACGATTCAGCGCGAGTTGTTTTTGAAGAATTGGTGGAAGAAAATCCGGATGATTCCAGGTTATACTCTTCTCTCGGATTGGTTTATGCCGGTCTCGGTAGGAAAGAAGATGCCATCCGAGCAGGCAAAAAAGGAGTTGAACTGCTCCCTATCAGTAAAGAAGCGTGGAGGGGAGCTTACAGGTTGGAAGACCTTGCCGTAATTTATACCAAAGTAGGTGAACTTGATCTGGCGATCGACCATTTAGAAACACTGTTATCCATACCGGGCGATCTGTCTGTAAATCTCATCCGGCTTGACCCCAAATGGGATCCGCTTCGTGATCATCCGCGTTTTATCGCTTTACTGGAGAAATTCTCTATCTAATGCGATAAACGTCCCTCTTTCAAGAGGTATACCCGAAAGGCGGTGTTTGTCCGGAATAGAAATTATCGTCTTATTATCCTTTAAAAAAAATTGTGTGCTCCTAAAAGAAAAACTCCATAAGATCCCCTCTATCAAGAGGGGTGGATTTTGTCCCGATTGTTCGGGACGAAAGACGGGGTGTGTAATGAGTATTATATATTGAGCGATTAGTTTATTTCAATGACCTTCCTTTTAGGATGAATCACACCTCTCGTCTGTCAACCGACGGACACTCCCCTCGAGGGGAGAGAATAAGGAGTCTAATTCGGTGAGGGGCTTTTATTGCCCATATCTACCGATACTTTCCAATTACCGTTTGCATCTTTCTTCCAGATATTGAGATACTTCCCGTAGCCGGTTGATTCGCTTCCGTCTTCCTGAATGACTACAACGATGTATTTTCCCCACGTCCAGCCCAGCTCCCCTGATTTGGCGACTTCCGCTTTTATCGGAGTCCATGAGAGAGTATAATCACCCTGCATCATCGTATCGAAGATCGCTTTTTTCCCATAAATAGGCAAACTCCCTTCGGGAAGCTGCATAGCGTTATTAGTGAGATACAGATAGAAAGCCGCCGCCGCTCCTTTCTTTACGGATGTTCGCGAAAACTCCCAATCGGCATCCAGGAGTTCTTTTTGCGCGGCATTCATTTTTCCCTGCGCGCTGAGACTGCCGACATCCGATATTTGAAAAGCGGACAGGGCGATTAAAATTAATAAAGTTTTAGTTAGCGTATGTACCTCAATTTGGGTTTATCTGTTTCCCGAAGCCATCTTAGTCGCTTCAGGGAGTGCGCGAAGTTTCAGCATACTCCAAGTTCCGATTATTGGTCCGATAGCAAGTACCATAAATACGTAATTCCACCCGATTTGTTCGGATAAGATTGGAATCAGCCGAATCGAAACCATTGTCAGGAGGAAACCCATACTCGTTTGAAGCGCAAGAGCGGTTCCCACGTAACGACTGTCTGTGAGTTCGCTGACAGCCGCGCTGAATTGGGCGCTGTCGGATATTACGAAAAACCCCCACAGAAGTCCGATGATGGAAACGATAACGGGATTATGAAAAAAGAAACCGATGGTCAGAGAACAAACGCCCGAAATTACCATACTCCATGAAGTGACTTTCGTTCTGCCGAGTCTGTCGGCGAATTTCCCCGCCAAAATACAGCTGATGAGTCCGACAGCGATTACGCTGAATCCCATAACGCGGGCGGACTGTTCGCTCAAACCGGCGGATTTATAACTTAAAATAATGAAGACAGGAAGCCACGTCCACATCGCATACAGCTCCCACATATGCCCGAGGTAGCCGAAATTCGCAAGGCGGGTAGGTCTGTGGGAGAGCGCGCGGCCGACGAATTGCCAATCAAAGGGAGCGGATTCCCTGAGATGAGGTCCGGCTTTGAGGACGAATCCCGCAAGAGCGGCGCCCACCACGGCAAGCGCTGACGAGAAATAGAGAACGCTTCGCCATTCCGGAATACCGTTCTCTCCCAAATAAGGAAATGCGCTCAATAGATGGGGGAGAGCCGAGCCGACGGATAGCGCGCCCACAAGAATTCCGATTCCGAAACCCAGGTCTTTCTTGCACCAGGTAGCCATTAGCTTCATACCCGGCGGATATACTCCCGCTAATGCGAATCCCGTTAGAAATCGCAGGAGAATCGCCGATTCCGGTCCCGGATTAAGTGCGGGTATTGCCGCGTTAAAGAGCGCCGCTAAAAGAGCGCTGATTGTGAATAACCGCCTGACGGAATACCGGTCAGCGAGATTCAAAACAGCGCTGAGTAATGCTCCGATAACGAATCCGATTTGGACGCTTAGCGTCATCCATGCCTTTTGTGAATCGCTCAATCCCCACTCGGCGGATAGCTGAGGAACAACGGCAGATGCGGAAAACCAGAGTCCCATAGCCAAAAGCGCTGAAAAGGAAAGAACGGTGATATGGAACCATTTTCCTTTGTGCCGAGCTATGTTCGGGATTTCTGACACTGTTTCTCCGGTTATAGATTACGAATGAGCAAAATAGTTATGGGAGGTGAACCAACCAAACGATTAATCGCAAAACTTAAAGCGATTGTAATCCAATTCACAGCAATTCGGCAGTTTCATAGTTAGAATATTGCAGATATGAGATTGAAGATTGGATTATAGCAAATAAAATACATAGATTTATGATTCAATTTTAATGGAGAATCAAATGACCAAAAGTTACATAAATAATTTTTTCTTTATGCTGATATTACTTTTCGCTGTTATTTTCGCCGGTTGCGGTAAGGGAGACAGGGGGAATAAAAGTCTTAACACTGTTACTATTAAAGGTTCGGATACAATGGTGCATCTTGTCAGCACATGGGCGGAAGCGTTTATGACGGCGAATCCGGAAATGCAAATATCTGTTACAGGCGGCGGCTCGGGAACGGGAATAGCCGCGCTGCTGAACGGTACGACGGATTTGGCGGCATCATCGCGAGATATAAAACCGAAAGAAGTTGAGTTGGGAAAAGGCAAGGGATTAGATATTTTTCAAACGCCGGTAGCATTGGACGGCATCGCGGTTGTGGTGAATTCATCCAACCCTGTCTCGGAGCTCACCTTAGCGCAGCTTAAAGGGATATTCACAGGCAAAACCACTAACTGGAGTGAAGTGGGCGGTTCGGATGGCAAGATTGTCATACTCTCACGGGAATCGAATTCCGGCACTTTTGTATTCTTTCAGGAGTTCGTGCTTGAGAAACAGGATTACGCAGCTTCATCGCTGCTGCTGCCTTCATCGTCTTCAATCATTCAGGAAGTAAGCGGCGGAGAAACAGCTGTGGGATATGTGGGACTCGGCTTCGCGGCGCATGCGGGAGAAAGTGTGAAAACTCTTTTGGTAAAAAAAAGAGATGATTCCGAACCGGTTATTCCGTCAGGAGCTGCGGTGATGGACGGTTCGTATCCTATCGCAAGACCGCTTTACTTTTTTACGGACGGCGAACCCACAGGCGCTGTGAAAGCTTTTACAGAATATATCCTCAGCGAAGCGGGTCAGCGGATAGTCACGGAAGTCGGGTATGTTCCGATTTCGGGGATGTAACTGATGAAAGAAATTCAATAAGATTCTATAGATAACAGGGATAAAATTAGACCTATCTTAAAAGGAAATCTGATAAAATATCTTTTTCAGGGAGCAGCTTCCACAAGTATGCTTATCGTGCTTCTGATTTTTATTTTTATCGGGAAAGAAGCGCTGCCGTTTGCGTCACATCCGGGATTAGGCGAGCTTTTCGGTTCGATTTGGAAGCCTGTATCGTTCCAAAAAGAGTTGTTCGGAATTCTTCCTCTCATAACGGGAACGCTCTTGATCACTTTTTTAGCGATGCTTATCGCAGTTCCCATGGGCGTTATCGGCGCGGCGTATTTAGCCGAAGCGGCTCGAGAAAAAGAGCGGGAAATATTGAAACCGTTTATCGAAACACTCGCCGGAATACCATCGGTGGTCATCGGTTTTTTCGGGCTTGTGGTACTTGTTCCGCTGGTTAAAGAAGTTTTCGGGCTGCAAACGGGATTAACGGCGCTGACAGGCTCGATTCTGCTGGCTATAATGGCTATTCCTACAATCCTGACGATTTCGGAAGACGCGATTCAGGCTGTACCTAAATCGTACAAAGAGGCTTCGCTGGCTCTCGGCGGCAGCCGATTTGTTACGCTGTGGAAGATAGTCATACCCGCCGCTCTGCCGGGGATCATCGCTGCTATTCTTCTGGGAATGGGACGCGTTATCGGCGAGACCATGGCGGTGATGATGGTAACCGGAAATGCCGCGAATATAACGATTTCGCCGTTTGAGTCGGTGCGGACGATGACAGCTACCATAGCCGCGGAAATGGGCGAAGTGCCGTTCGGCAGTGAACACTACGGAGCGCTGTTTATGGTAGGTATAGTGCTGCTTCTTATGACGTTTGGTCTTGTAATGATCGGTCAACGGTTTTTGAATAAGTTTGAAAGATGATAATCAGTTCTACAACAACTGAAAAGTTAGGCTTCGCGGCGATGCGGCTTGTTACGTATACTATTGTAGGAATAGTCGCGTGGATTTTGTTGGATCTGATTTGGAAAGGGATTCCCGGACTCAGCTGGGAGTTCATCTCAGCCGCGCCGAGAAAAAGCGGAGCGGAAGGGGGGATTCTTCCTGCAATAGTCGGCACCCTCTCGCTTCTTGTGGGCACGATGCTGTTCGCGCTCCCGCTTGGAATCGCAAGCGCGATTTATCTTTCTGAATACGCGAAAAAAGGAAAATTCACTACTTATGTCCAAAGAGGAATTGTGACGCTCGCAGGCGTTCCGTCTATCGTATTCGGACTGTTCGGATTGGGTCTTTTCGTGCTGTTTTTTAATTTTGGAGCTTCGATTTTAGCGGGTAGTCTCACGCTGGCTTGTATGACACTGCCGACAATTATCGTAGCCAGCAACGAGTCTTTGCAAGCCGTGCCGAGGTCGTTTAGGGAGGCGAGCCTCGCGTTAGGAGCGACCAAGTGGGAGACGATTAAGAACCACGTACTGCCGTATTCGTTGTCGGGAATGCTGACGGGCTCGATCCTCGCCATCGGAAGAGCGGCGGGTGAAACAGCGCCCATCCTGCTAACAGTAGCGGCGTTTTTCCTGCCGCGGTTGCCAAACTCGATTTTTGATCAGGTAATGGTTTTGCCATATCACCTTTATATATTAGCCACTCAGCACCCGGAAGCGCCGATTTTGAGAGACAAGCAGTACGGCACGGCGTTGGTATTACTCATAATAGTTTTAGGGTTCAATTTTATAGCCGTGTACTACCGCAGTAAATTCAGGAAGAAATATAAATGGCAATGAAAAACAAGATGGATAATTCGGTTGAACGATAATAACGGAACAAAAATAAAGATAGAGAATTTGGATTTTTACTACAGCGGTAAGCAAGCGTTGTTCGACATCTCAATCAATATTCCGAATGGTAAGGTCACCGCTCTAATCGGACCTTCTGGATGCGGAAAATCCACGTTTCTCCGTACGCTCAACAGGATGAATGATATAATCGACGGAACCAGCGTCAGCGGTAAAATTCTAATCGATGGCTCTGATATTAACGATAAATCTGTCAATCTTGTGGAATTGAGAAAAAAGGTGGGGATGGTATTTCAGAAATCTAATCCATTCCCAAAATCTATATACGACAATATCGCATACGGCCCGAAAATTCACGGTTTGAAAGACAAAGAGAAACTTGATAGTTTGGTGGAAAAGAGCCTGAGGCAGGGAGCATTATGGGAAGAGGTGAAAGACCGGCTCGATGAAAGCGCTCTAAAACTTTCCGGCGGACAACAACAGCGTTTATGTATCGCCCGGGCGCTGGCCGTTGATCCGGAGATTCTTTTGATGGACGAACCCGCTTCCGCTTTAGACCCGAAAGCAACAACGCGGATAGAAAATCTTATCGGGGATTTGAGGGGCGAATATACTATAATTATCGTAACGCATAATATGCAGCAAGCGGCGCGGGTTTCGGACTACACGGCATTTTTCTACGAGGGAGAACTCGTCGAATTCGGATTAACCAAAGGAATATTCACCAAACCTGAAAACAAACGCACCGAAGATTACGTTACCGGTAGATTCGGTTAGGGGATCAGATTATGGAAATACATCTTCACAGGGAGATAGACCGTCTTAAAGAGAAGATTCTCGGTCTCGGCGCCAAAGTAGAAGATCTTCTTATCAAAGCGGTAAAGGCGGTAAGCGAGGACAGCACGGTATTAGCAAACGAGGTTATTGAGAATGATAAGGAAATCGATAGCCTGGAACTTGAAGTTGAAGAGGATTGCCTGAAGATTCTCGCGCTGCATCAGCCTGTTGCGATTGACCTGCGATATATCGTGGCAATATTGAAGATCAACAGCGATTTAGAGCGTATTGGCGATTTGGCGGGCAATATTGCCGAGATTGTTACAATGAAAATGAACGCTGAGCCTAAAAATTCAATATTCGATTTCGGAACGATGGCGAAGCTGTCTCAGGAGATGGTGAGGCAGAGTCTCGAAGCGCTGGTTAATATGAATGTGAAACTTGCGTTTGAAGTCTGCGAAAAAGATGACAAGGTGGATGAGATGTATTACGAAGCGATGGAAAAAATTAATAGTGAAATTACAAAAAATCCCGATAAAGCCAGGGATTATATCGCGCATCTCACCGTTTACCGGATGTTGGAACGGGTAGGCGACCACGCGACGAATATCGCTGAAGACATTATCTATATGATCGAAGGAAATATAGTCCGCCACAGGATGGAGGATTACGATAAGGAATAGTTTTTATCTGTTAGAGTGCAGGTCAGGGCTTGCCCGCCGCGTAAGTTCTATACTTTTTGTCATTGCGAGGGAATCCGCCAATTGGCGGATGACCGCGGCAATCTCAGAACTATCCTCTTAAATTATAAATTGAGATTCTTACGTCGCTCCGCTCCTCTGAATGACAGAAGAAAACTACGTTTTTTGATACACCCTGACTTTCCAGATGATGGTTTGCTTTTCGTACTTCAATCGGAAGCCGGCGTTTTCAACTCGATCCAATATCGGCTGCTCAGGATGAATGTACGGGTGGAAATTCCATTTTAGCAGTTTAGAGAAGAACGTAAAAAATGCGAAACCGATTCTCGGTATCAGATAGTCGCGGGGCATAACGAAACCATAAATATTCTTTGTCTTGGCTAATGTTTTCTCTAACAGCCCATCGGCGTTTTCGTAACAGCAGACGACCTTGTCGTGCATCGTTATATCAACATCAGGGATTTCGCCGTTCATCTCAACAATATCGCCATGAAAATATTCGACCTTATCGGTCAATCCTTCTTCTTCGCTGAAAATCTTCGCGGCGTTAATCATTTCTTCCGAAAGCTCGGTTGCGTAAGCCTTTGACGCTCCTTTTCGAAGCAACGCGCGGTGCGCTCCGCCGACTCCGCCGCCCACTTCTAAAATCGTGGCGTCTTTGATTCCCAGTTCTTCAATGCCTTCAACCAACATCCGGGACACTTTTTCTATCCCTTTTTTACGATATTTTTTGATAAAACTCTTCGATTCTTTGTCAAAGAATTGGGCGGCAGGATTATCACAACAACAGTTCATATTTTAATTTCTCCATAAAGGTTAATTATTTCAGCATCATCAACTTTTTGGTTTGTACTGTCGCCGCCGTTGTGTGCTATCACTTCGGCGGCTTTTTAGGTAAAATTCATGTCATAATATTCAGCCCCTTTGGTTCAGGTGGCGAAGAGATTATTAGATATGGTATTCTCATCACCCGCCTTTTTCTTCATTGCTGATCTTCGAATTTTGAGTTACTATCCATCTAAAAATTGCCTACACCAAATAATGACCATTAGTAAAATCCCTCGAAAAATGTGAGCTGCCTTAGATTCGATCCGTCAGTGTCAATCAGCCAGAGCTGACCGTTTCCAGCCGGTATCGGATCACGATTGCTGAAGCTCCAGTGAAGAAATACGATGCTCTTGCCATCAGGGCTCCAGTCAAATCTCCAATCCGGACCATCGGTTAGCTCACGAAGGCTGCTCCCGTCACTGTTCATAATCCAAATAGCAGATAATTCTGTACCTGATTTCGAATACATTGCTATTTCACTACCGTCTGGAGAAAATCGAGGGTGAGAGTTATCCGAATCATCTGAGTTAGTGAGTTGTGTTATATTTGCAGTATCATCCACTGCAAGACGGAATATATTTGTTCCCAATGCTATGAAGATGAGGTCCGTTCCATCAGGTAACCAATCCGGCATCCTTCCCCTTGTGAGAAATGTCTTGTCCGAGCCATCAGCCCTTATAATTAATATACCACATGATTCAGTAGCTGGCGGCTCAACACTGGAGCCACAATTGGTAGTATTGTCATAAGCTATCCAATTTCGATCCGGGGACCATGCAGGAAAGAAATTCCTCCCCACAAACGTAAGCTGCAGAATGCTGCCGGTGTCTATCCGGGCAGGCTCAAGACTCAGGATATCAACAGTAAATATCTGGCCGCCTCTGTGCATAGCAAGACTGCTCCCGTCGGGACTCCAGGCAGGGTAACCGAAATGGCGAATAAGCGGCTGTTTATATCCTGTCTTTGCGTTTATTATCCAAATTCCTGAGAATACAGTGTCAGCGATACCATCGAAATCCGTGTCTATGCTGTCGCCATGTTCAACAGCTATCCATTTACCGTCGGGATGCCATGCGGGATTGTCGAAAAAAAAGGGTGGCCCTTCTAGAATAATACCTCCCTCTTCTTCAACTGGGGCCTCCGGCTCTGATGGTTTCTCACCACAGGCAACAGATAACAGTGTCCATACCAGGACATTAATTAAGGTCGTTCGATTCATTTTGTTATTTAGTGAAGGTCAACTGTTTGAGATTCGTTCCGTCAATGTTAATCAGCCAGAGCTCACCGTTGCCCTCTATCGGTTCATTGAAGTTCCGCCTAAGGAAGACAATTTGGTTGCCATCAGGGCTCCAGTCAAAACTACTGTCCGGACCATTCGTTATCTGTCGAAGTTCGGTACCGTCTCTTCTTATCGTCCAGATAACAGGGGGGAGACCGACTTGAGGTTGGGCGTAAAATGATATTATACTTCCATCAGGTGAAAATTTGGCTCCAGACCCATGCTCAAGCCATGTTGCATTAGCTCCACTTGTATCCATTATGTATATTTCTGTTCCTGTTTCTCCATTGGAAATGTAACGATGGTGTGCTATCCAATTTCCGTCCGGGCTCCAGTTCGGAATTCGCCACCCTCCCTGATCCGCGCTATCGCTTTCAGTGCTAATGTTTTGCTTTTCGGTTCCATCTGACCTCATGATCCAGATATCATATTTGGTATCATCTACATTCGAATCATAGGCAATCCATTTTCCATCTGAGCTCCATGATGGGAAAAAATTGGCTCCCATTGATGTCAACTTAAGCAGAGAGGTCGTGTCTATTTCTGGCGGTTCAAGACTGAGTATGTCAACAGTAAATATTTGGCCGCCGCTGTGCATAGCAAGACTGCTACCATCTTGATTCCACGCTGGAAAACCGAAACCGCGGATAAGCGGTTGCTTATATCCTGTCTCAGCATTTATAATCCAGATTCCGGAGAATGAAGTGTCAACGATACCGTCGAAATCTGTGTCTATGCTGTCACCGTGTTCGACGGCGATCCATTTACCGTCAGGATGCCATGCCGGATTGTCGAAAAAAGCGCCAAACTTGATAATATTGAGTCCGACACCGGGGTTTGTCGGATTATCGCTGCAGGAAACCATTAGCAGCGCCAATGTCAGAATATTTATTATGTCTGTTCGAATCATTTAAATAAGCATACCCGAGAAAACGTATAATAATATTAGAAATTATATTATATTCACCAATTTGGTGCGATATTCTAAAATGTCAAGAGAATATTCGATTACGACATCATTTCGTTCGTCGGATAGTCTGTCAAGTGTGCGGTCAGGCCACCGCCATTGGCGGGACAGGCTCCGCAGGAGAACCTTTGGCTCAAGTCCTAACCCGCACCCATTTATTACCAAAGATTATTTGAGCAAAACCATCCTCTTGGTTTCGGCTGATATTTGTATATTTCTGTCAGCCACAATTATAAATGCTTATGGAAAAATATGTGCAGAATTATAATTTGTCAAGCGACGAAGAGGATTATTTCATAAAACAAGTCAATATGACTCATTCATATTTGCTTGCAAGTTTGGCGAGTTTGATTTATCATTACTGACTGTAGTTGCCGGCGGGGGAATATACAAGGAGGCAAAAGTGGGACAACTAAAATTGAAAGGAAAAGTCATTCTTGCGCCGATGGCAGGAATTACGGACTCACCCTTCCGCGGACTCTGTAAAGCTGCGGGAGCAGCGCTTGTATATACGGAAATGACTTCATCACAGGGGATAGCGAGAGGCGCGTCAAATACGCTGCGTTATCTCGGATACGAAGAATCTGAGCGTCCCATCGGCATACAAATTTACGGGGAGAATACTGCGACTATGGAGTCGGCGGCTGTTGAAGTAATGAAATGGAAGCCTGATGTTCTCGATATGAATTTCGGATGTCCCGTCAATAAAGTCACGAAAAAGGGAGCGGGTTCGGCGTTGCTGAAAGACATCAAGCACTTGGAGGAAATTGTTCGCGCCGTGGTGAACGCCGTTGATATTCCGGTAACCGCAAAAATCAGGAGCGGCTGGGACGACAAGCATGTGAATGCGGTTGAGGTCGCTCAGATGTTTGAGGACGCGGGAATTTCGGGAATCAGTGTCCATCCCCGAACGAGGGAACAAAGTTTTTCGGGAGATGCGGATTGGAGTATCATCAAGCAGGTAAAAGAAGCCGTTTCAATTACCGTGATCGGTAACGGGGACATTGATTCTGCGGTGAAAGCGAAAAAATGTTTCGAGAGTACCGGATGCGATTATGTAATGATAGGCAGGGGAGCAATCGGCAGGCCGTGGATATTCAAGATAATAGAGCACTATCTCGAAACGGGAGAAACATTAGAAGAACCGGGCGACGAAGAAAAATTTCAAATTATAAGAGATTATATTGAAGCCGAAATACATTTCAGAGGCGAATTCAGCGCGCTTGGTCAGGCGAAAAAGATGATTTCATGGTTTATTTCGGGAATGCCAAACTGTCACAAAGCAACAAACGATTTCCAGCGTCTCAAGACTTTAGCGGAATTTTCTAAGAAATTAGACGAATATTCTATAGAAGTTCTGAAAGTTGAAGATCATTCAACCTGGGAGCCGGGCCAGATAGAAGAGATGGCGTTAGATTAATATTAAGAACAGAGAATTTGGAACGAGAAAAATACAGACCGATAGATTTTATCGACTTTACAAAATCTGAAAATAAAGATAAAATGAACTCCGCATTGGAAAAAGTAGCGGGGGAGCTGGGCAAAACTTATAATCTCCATATCGGCGGTAAGGAAGTAACCGCAAGGGAAACATTCAGTTCATTTAATCCTGCTAAAGCAGATCAAGTTATCGGGCATTTTCAAAAAGCAGGCGAAAAAGAAGCCAACGATGCTATTGACGCCGCCGTGGAGGCATATAAATCATGGTCGAAAACATCGGCGGAAGAACGAGCTGATTACATTTTCAAGGCTGCCGACATTATGCGGGAGCGGAGGATGGAGATATCCGCATGGATAATTTATGAAGTAGGCAAATCGTGGGTCGAGGCGGACGGCGAGATAGCCGAGGCAATAGATTTTTTAGAGTTTTACGGTCAGGAAGCGTTACGATATTCGGGAAATAAGCCTATGATTCCGATCAACGGTGAAGCTCCTTATACCACATACATACCGCTTGGCGTAGGCGTTATCATTCCGCCCTGGAATTTTCCGCTGGCGATTACGGCGGGGATGGCAGTTGCCGCAATCGTATCGGGTAACACGATAGTTCTCAAGCCATCCTCTGATTCTCCTGCGAATGCGTATCAGTTAGTGAAAATATTCGAGGAAGTCGGTCTGCCGGACGGCGTGCTGAACTATCTATCGGGACCCGGCGCTCTTGCGGGTGATAAACTGGTGAAGCATCCGAAAACACGATTTATAGCTTTTACGGGTTCGATGGAAGTCGGGCTTGAAATTAACCGAGTGGCGGCTGAGCACCAGGACGGACAGATTTGGATTAAACGTGTTTTGGTTGAGATGGGCGGCAAAGATGCCATTATAGTAGATTCGGAAGCCGACCTTGAAGATGCGGCAACGGGTGTTGTAGCGGCGGCTTTCGGATATGGCGGACAAAAATGTTCCGCATGCTCCCGACTGATAGTCGTGGAGGATGTTCACGACGAGCTTATGGAGAAAGTGATTCAGAAAACTTCCGAGCTCAAAATTGGTGATCCCGCAGACGGCTCAACATTTATGGGTCCTCTTGTAAATAAATCTTCTTTGGAGAAAGTTGAAGAATATGTGGAGATAGGAAAAGGTGAGGGAAAACTTTTGATAGGCGGAGAACGTGGCTCTGATGAAGGTTATTATTATAAGCCGACAATTTATGGCGATTTGGACAGGAGTTCCCGATTGGCGCAGGAGGAGATTTTCGGGCCTGTTTTAGCGGTGATGAAAGCTAAGGATTTTGACGATGCACTCGACATTGCAAACGATACGATTTTCGGACTTACAGGAGCGGTTTATTCCGCCAACAGAGAAAAATTAGAAAAGGCAACTCGTGAATTTCACGTGGGTAACCTTTATCTGAATCGCAAATGCACGGGCGCTTTAGTCGGCGTTCATCCGTTCGGCGGATTTAATATGTCGGGGACGGATTCAAAAGCAGGTGGAAATGACTACCTGCTTTTTTTTCAGCAAGCGAAATTGGTTTCGGAAAAGGTTCAATAGATCAGTCGGAAACTGCTTCCGGGAATCTCAATTAGTTTAATGGGTCGCCGCACTGTTGTTTATTTATAGATGATCAAAAATGTTATTGATCCAAGATTGATAAAAAAGATTGGAGTTTGATAGATGGCGGAAAGAATAAGAACTGTTATAATGGGGGCTGCGGGGCGTGATTTTCATAATTTTAATACCGTCTTCCGGGATAACGACAGTTACGAGGTTATCGCATTCACGGCAACGCAGATACCGAATATAGACGGCAGGGTTTACCCGAAGGAACTCGCGGGAGAACTTTATCCCGACGGAATACCTATCTATGAAGAATCAGAACTGATTGAGCTGATAAAAAAAGAGAATATTCATCAGGTGATTTTCGCATATAGTGATGTATCAAATCAGTATGTAATGGAAAAAGCATCCGAAGTTATGGCGGCGGGAGCGCAGTTCGGAGTAATGGGAGCCGAGCAGACAATGCTGAAATCCACCAAACCTGTCGTTGCGGTTTGCGCCGTTCGCACCGGCTCGGGTAAGAGTCAGACCACCCGGAGAGTCGCTGAAATTCTCAAGGAAATGGGTAAGAAAATAGCTATCGTCAGGCATCCGATGCCTTACGGAGACCTTGTGGCTCAGCGAGTTCAGCGTTTTGCGGAATACGATGACCTTGAGAAACACGACGTGACCATTGAAGAACGGGAAGAATATGAACCGCACATCGCCCGGGGCGACGTGGTGTTTGCGGGCGTTGATTATGAAGCGATTCTCAGGAAAGCCGAAGAGGAAGCAGATGTTATATTATGGGACGGCGGAAATAACGATCTGCCGTTTTTCAAACCGGACATATTATTTACCGTTGCCGACCCGCATCGCGCAGGACACGAACTTACTTACTATCCCGGCTCAACCTGCGTTAGATTAGCGGACGTTGTCATAATCAATAAGGTCAACACAGCCGAACGCGCGGATGTGGAGACTGTTATCAAAAATGTGAAATCTTTGAATCCGAATGTGACGATTATTGAAGCGGATTCACCTGTAACAGTTGATAAGCCGGAACTCATCAGCGGTAAACGAGTCCTCGTAGTGGAGGACGGCCCAACTTTGACGCACGGCGGAATGAAATACGGGGCGGGAGTCGTGGCGGCAAAAGAAGCAGGCGCAGCTGAACTGATAGACCCGCGGCCGTTTGCTGTCGGAACTATAAAAGAAACGTTCGAGAAATATCCCGACATCGGGACGCTCCTGCCCGCTATGGGATACGGGAACGGCCAGATGAAAGACTTGGAGGAGACTATTAACAGCACCGATTGTGATGCGGTGATCATAGCCACGCCAATCAACCTTACAAAACTTATCAGCATCGAAAAACCAACCGCTGTTGTGACTTATGATCTGGCTGTGAAAGGCTCGCCTAACATCGAGGAAGTGCTGAGCGATATATGAGCAGGAGTGATTCCAAGCGCATCGTTATCGCTTTCGGAGGGAATGCCATTGTTTCCACCGGTCAGCGGGGAACCGTAGCCGAGCAATTCGCCAACGTTCGCAAGTCCCTGTTGAGCATAGCGAAAATCCTGAAGATTGGATATGATGTTATCATTACGCATGGGAACGGGCCGCAGGTTGGTGACGCGCTCCTTCGGGCGGAGATGGCGAGCGATGTTGTTCCTGTAAATCCGTTAGGAGTTTGCGTGGCGGAAACTGAAGGCACGATGGGATATATGATTCAGCAGACTCTTATGAACGTGCTCCATACCGCAAAGATCAAGCGACCGGTAGTGACTCTGCTTTCTCAATTGCTCGTTGACCCGAATGACAAGGCGTTTGATAATCCTTCTAAACCTATCGGTCCTGAATACGCTGAATGGGAGGCTGTGAAACTTCAGCACGAAAGAGGCTGGAAACTGAAGAAAAATTCGCACGGAAAATACAGACGAGTGGTTGCTTCTCCGGTTCCGTTGGAACTATTAGAGGCAGATGTTCTCAAGCTGCTTGTGGAGAACGGCAGCGTGGTAATAGCCGCCGGCGGCGGAGGAATTCCCGTCTGCAAAGACAAAAATGGAATAATTGACGGCGTTGACGCGGTGATTGATAAAGACCTGGCATCAGCCCTTTTAGGAGAAGTAGTGGGAGCGTCTCATCTCATTTTGGCGACTGCCGTTGACGGAGCATATCTGAATTTTAACACGCAAGGCCAGGAGCTGCTGAAGGAGCTGAAGGTAAACGATGCTCACAGGTTCTTGGAAGTAGGTCATTTCCCGGCAGGCTCAATGGGGCCGAAGATTCAGGCAGCAATAAATTTTTGTGAGAACGGAGGAGATAAGGCGATTATCTGTTCCGTGGATGAAATCGTAAACGCCCTTGAGGGCAAAAGCGGGACGACACTGACATTATGAAAATTCATGAATATCAGGCAAAGGCAATATTGAAAGATTTCGGGGTACCTGTGCCTCGGAGCGGAGTAGCGGAAACCCCGGAAGAAGCAAGGAAGATAGCGGAAGAATTGGGGGGAGGCACTGTTGTTGTTAAGGCGCAGATCCACGCCGGCGGAAGGGGAAAAGGCGGCGGAGTTAAACTCGCTTCCAATGCCGCTGAAGCGGAATCATTCGCCGCGGAAATTCTCGGGATGAATCTTGTGACGCATCAGACGGGACCGGAAGGGAAACAGGTAAATATCGTCCTTATAGAAGAGGGAGTGAAGATCGCCCGGGAACTCTATTTCGGAATCGTCCTCGACAGAGCCGCGAGTCAGTTGACGCTGATGGCGAGCAAAGAGGGCGGCGTTGAAATTGAAAAAGTGGCTGCGGAAAATCCCGATGCCATCTTGAAAGAACGGATAGACCCCGCCGTTGGTGTTCAGCCGTTCCAGCTCCGCAAACTTGCGTTCGGACTCGGATTGAAAGGAAACGCATTTAAGGAAGCGACTAAATTCTTCGGAAAGCTGCTGACCGCTTACATCGCGAAGGATGCGTCACTTTTGGAGATAAACCCGCTGGTCATCACTGAAGACGACAAGGTCATCGCTCTCGACGCCAAGATGAACTTCGATGATAACGCTCTATATAGGAATAAAGAAATTACCGAACTTAGAGACGAGACCGAGGAAGACCCGTTTGAAGTTCAGGCGTCCAAATACGGTTTGAATTACATCAAACTCGACGGGAATATCGGCTGTATGGTGAATGGCGCCGGACTCGCTATGGCTACGATGGACATAATTAAACTTTCGGGTGCGGCGCCTGCGAATTTCCTTGACGTCGGCGGCGCGGCAAGCGTGGAAACAGTGCAGAACGGTTTCAAGATTCTTATGGGCGACCCGGCGATAAAAGCCGTCCTCATAAATATTTTCGGTGGAATTGTCCGGTGCGATATTGTGGCAAACGGTGTGGTGGAAGCGGCGAAGAACGTTAAGATAAACGTCCCGCTTATTGTGCGGTTGGAAGGCACCAACGCCGAAAAAGGCTCCAAAATCTTGAGAGAGTCCGATGTTGAGATCAATGTGGCAAAAAGTTTTCTCGAAGGCGCTCGAAAAGCCGCTGAACTCGCCAAGGCAGGAGGTTGAGATGAGCATCTTAGCGGACAGAAATACGCGGTTGATCGTGCAGGGCATAACGGGCGGAGAGGGTTCATTTCATACTCGTCAGATGGTGGAATACGGAACGAATGTAGTCGCGGGAGTCACGCCCGGCAAAGGTGGAGAGAATCTCGACGGTATCGCAGTCTTTGATACGGTTGCGGACGCTGTGAAGGAAAAGGAAGCGAACGCATCGGTCATTTTCGTGCCGCCGCCGTTCGCTGCCGACGCCATAATGGAAGCTGCCGCCGCTGGAGTGGAGCTCATCATCTGCATCACCGAGGGAATCCCCACGCTTGATATGATAAATGTCCATGAATATCTGAAAAACCGGAATTCACGCCTTGTAGGACCAAACTGCCCCGGCTTGATTACTCCGGGCGAAGCGAAGATCGGTATTATGCCGGGCTTCATCGCCACCGAAGGAAAAGTCGGCGTCATCAGCCGAAGCGGAACGCTCACTTACGAAGCGGTTGACCAGCTGACGAAATTAGGTCTGGGTCAGTCAACCTGTATCGGCATCGGCGGCGATCCGATAATCGGCTCATCTTTCAAAGACCTGCTAATTCTATTTGAGGCGGATGAAGAAACAAACGCTGTAGTGATGATCGGCGAGATTGGCGGAACGGCGGAGGAAGAAGCCGCTGAATATGTAAAAGAGAATATGTCCAAACCCGTCATAGGATTTATAGCGGGTCGGACGGCTCCTCCCGGCAAACGGATGGGTCATGCCGGCGCTATCATCGCCGGCGGAAAAGGCACCGCTGTTGAGAAGATGGAAGCGCTGCGGAATGCAGGCATCCATGTCTGCGAAAGCCCCGCTGAAATCGGAGAGACTACCGTTAAAGCGCTTGGTTAGAATGGGTTGTAGATTTCCCCTCCTTTCAAAGGAGGGGATAAAGGCGAAGTCGGGGGGTGGTTGGCTTTTTCCGATGGCGGTCAGGGCAAGTGAATCCCGCTGTAAGCGGCGGCCCTAACTCGCACATTACGCCTCTCCCCTTGAGGGGAGTGTCCGGCGAAGCCGGACGAGGGGTGTGACCGTTCGGTAACGGAAGTATTTGAGTTATTTTCAGAATCACACCCACCGTCACTTCGTGCCACCTCCCTCGAGGGAGGAGATTTCCCCCTCCTTTTCAAGGAGGGGATAAAAGTGGTGGTTCTACCGACTGCCCGTGATATAGTTCTCGAGTTGACCCATTATGAAATCCTGCTCGGAGATTATCGCCTTGACCACATCCCCGATAGAAATCAGGCCCACCAATTCATCACTCTCAAATACAGGCAGGTGGCGGATTCGCTTTTCCGTCATCAATGCCATACACTCTACTATGGTCTGTTCCGGGCTTACATGATGAATCGTGGTACTCATAATTTCTTTAATAAGCGTATTTTTTGATGCTTTCCCTTTCAGGATAACTTTTCGGGCGTAGTCCCTCTCCGAAAACATCCCCACTATTTTTTCTGATTCGATCACAGGCAAAGCCCCCACATTCTTTTCAGCCATATATTCAAGAGCTTCAAATACGTGTGTATCGGGCGAAACGTTCCAGACCTCGCTCCCTTTGTTCTTTAAGAGTTCTTTGACAATTTTCATCATCTGACTCCTATTTTAATTGACTATCTCCATTTGGTATTACCAGCTCTCTTTTTTAACCCGGTCGGAGGGAATACCAATCTTTTCAACATACTCAAGCATCGTATTGACAAACCGCGGCGTGGGTTCAACTCCGGCTTCTTTCGCTTTTTTCTTCTCTATTCCTGTAATTGCCGGACCACAGACAAAAGCCACCGTGGAATCAATGTCGTCTATCTGACTTTTTATCAAATCGATATCAGGTCTTCCGAAATGGACGCCCCTTGATTCGAGTTTGCTGTTTTCTTCTCTTGTGATAGTGTGTATGATCTTAAATTTATCAGGATAATCGGCTGCCAGCTCATTTAAGCTGTCTCTGAAAATAATGTCATTCCAGGTTTTATTGGTAAATATCAGGGTATGTTTTTTATCGGAGCCGTTATTCAGTTCGTCTTTGATGATGGAATAGTTTGGTACTATCCCGCTTCCGGCGCACAGGTGCAGAATATGGTCACAGCCGTTTTGTACCGCTTCGTCCACAATGTAAGAGCCTGTATATCCTTTTATTTTCATCTTCGTACCTACGGGAGTACGGAACGTGAGAAGCGGAGAGAGGAGAGGAGGATATTTTGTTTCTCCCGGATAATAGACGTCCTCTTTCACGGTAAACGAAACATACTTTTCATTGGGAGCGCTGGACATTGAATACGCTCTCGGCGGCTCTTTTTTCCCTTTAAGGAGTTCCAGATAGCTGCACCACCTTTCGAGGGCGGGAAATTGATGAGGGTCCACGGTAAGAAATTGTCCCGCTTGATATTCGGGTGATTCTTGTCCTGTGAACAGGAAAAGTGTCGTACTGTCTTCTGTCTCCCGAACAACGTCTGATACGATTACCTCCATTTCTTGAATCATTTGCTAATCTCCTCCAAACTTCTAATAATATAAACGCGGCTTCGGGTTCAAAGAGTTTCCGGCGTTTGGGTTGTGATAAGGGTGTCATTTTCGGCTAAAACTATAAGAAATGTAAGGCGTTTCATATCGGCCTCCACGGTTTGTCAGTTACCTCACCATACCTCACGGCCCAAAATTTCAAATTATAAGATTACCTGTTTAGAAACATCTAAATATATGAATTATATCTGTAATATCAAGATTTTGTGTGATTAAAAATTAGTTTCTGATTATCTTCGGGAGGATATAATTGGAGGGATTACATTATGAAACAATTAATTACGATACTTATGATTATTGGTTTTACAACTATTTTCGGGAGCTGTTCGGAGCGCGCTCTTTTCTCATCAGGCAGATGGATTGACCTTACCCATGACTTTTCTTCGGAAACCGCTTATTGGCCCACGGCAGATTCGTTCAAGTTGGAGGAAGTTTTTAAGGGATTTACGGAAAAAGGTTTTTACTATTCCGCGAATAACTTCAGCGCGGCTGAACACGGCGGCACGCACATAGATGCGCCTGTTCATTTTGCCGAAGGGAAACAGAGTGTGGATATGATTCCGCTGAGTAATCTGATAGCCGCTGCGGTGGTAGTTGACGTTTCTGACAAGACGATGAAAAACAGGGATTATCAAATAGTTGTGGCTGATTTTATCGGTTGGGAGGCCCAATACGGCATTATTCCTGACGGAGTCATCGTACTGCTGAATACCGGTTATGCGGCGTTCTGGTCTGACAGAGAGAAGTATATGGGAACCGCCGAACGGGGAGCCGGGGCAGTTTCGGAATTACATTTTCCGGGTCTGCATCCGCAAGCGGCGAAATGGCTTGTGGAAGAGAGGAAGATCAAAGCCATCGGGCTTGATACTCCCAGCATAGATTACGGTCAATCAGTATTATTTGAGAGCCACCAAATTCTATTTAGTGAAAATATTCCTGTGTTCGAAAACGTATCCAACATTCACATTTTACCTGCCACCGGCTCTTTCGTGATAGCCCTACCGATGAAAATAATGGGAGGCAGCGGCGGTCCGCTCAGGATAGTAGCATTTGTTCAGGATAAATCCTGATTAGTACATTACGCCTCTTCCCTTGAGGGGAGTACCACGTAGTGGGGAGCCTGCCCGACTTATGTCAGGCGGGGGGTGTAATCGAATGATAACTGAAGTATTTGAGTTATTTTCAGAATCACACCCACTCCCGATAGATCGGGATAAACTCATCTCCCTCGAGGGAGGAGATTTCCCCCTCCTTTTCAAGGAGGGGATAAAGGCGAAGTCCCGAAGCAAGCGGGGGGGTTAGCATATTTCGATAGCGGTCAGTCCGTCAGCCGACGGATAAACCCGTGCATCTTTAATACGTGAATTTGAGCTTGAGTGCTGGTTGGGGCTTGCCTGTTACGCTGAAAAGCGGTGGCAGCCTGCTAAGAAATGTGGCAATAAAGCAAGAATTAATTAAGAAAAATAGCCATATTAATTATCTTCAGTTCTATCACTATTATGGCCCTTATGGACTATATTAGAAGTTCATCCAATAAAGTTATCGATCTTTTTTGCCAAATTTGCGAAGCACACTTTAGCGATCCAACCGACCTCAATTCTCTCAAAACTAAAGAGCCTACATTGATAGCATTTTCTGATTCCTTAAAAGAGTATCAAAAGAACGGAGATGCTGTCAAAATAAATACAAACACTAAAGGCAAGATGATAAACAATATAAATTCGGCACTGAAGAAAATTCCTCCTAATAATTAGACTATCAGATACTTATATTCAATCTGAATATGAGCCTTGCCGATTACAATAAGTATATCCGTTTCGGGACATCCACATGGACTTACGAGGGATGGAAAGGGACTATATACAACCGTGTGTACACAAAATCGAACTTCAAGCAGACCTGTTTGGAGGAGTACGCCGAGTATCCGCTGTTCGGAACTGTGGGGATCGACCACACTTTTTACGGGCCGGCGAGTGACGAAACGCTGAAGCGGTACGCGTCGCAGCTGCCTGACGGGTTCGAATGCTGCAGCAAAGTCTGGGAGCGGATAACCATTCCGAGGTATGGAAAGAACAAGCGGTACGGGAAATTAGCGGGAGAGAAGAACCCCGATTTTCTGAATGCGGAGCTTTTTATAGACGGCGTGCTTCCTCCGTTCGCCCGGTCGTTCAGCGGTCACACGGGACCGTTCATATTTCAGTTTCAGACTCAATATCCGCCCAAACCGAAGAATGCTGAGGATAATCCTGCTGTACGACTGAGAGAGGCGTTCACAGAAAAATTAGATGCTTTCTTGGGGAAATTGCCCACTGATTTTATGTATTCGATAGAAGTGCGGAACAGAGACTTTCTCACGCCCGAATATTTCGCAATGCTCTCCAAGCATAAGGTATCGCACGTTTTCAACCATTGGACTCATATGCCGTCTATCGGGGAGCAGCACGCTATATCCGGGTCTATCACGGACGCTGGGCATCTGGTGGCGCGAATTCTCACGCCTTTAGGAACGGCATATAAACAGGCGGTGGACAAATTCTTTCCTTATAATGAGGTGAAACAGCCGATGGAGAAGATGCGGCGGGACGTGGCAGACCTGGCACGCGAGGCGATAAATCTTAAGAAGAAAGCGTATGCCATCGTGAACAACCGCGCCGAGGGGAACGCTCCTGGAACTATCGAGGCAATTGATGCTATGATTCGCAGCGACATCGGTTAACGATGGCGAAGATCCCGGATGATATTGAAGTCCGAAAGATCGGGTTGGAGCGAAAAGTAAACCCTGAGAAAGGCTGGTCTGAATGGTGGGCAGGAACTCAGTTTTATCCTGATGTGGAGGACGCCGTTTTGGCTTATTATGTCGCGAACGGGAATTTCAGCGGAATCCGTACAACCTATCGAATTTGGAAGGAAGCGTTTCGCGGGATAGGCACGAACCGGAAATCTTCGTCGAATCAACTTATCACTGTTTTGCGGTCGTTGGACAGCGGAGCGACAGACGCATTAAAAAGCCTGATAAAATCTACCGACAGAAAAGGCGCACCCGATTTGCTGCTTTCCAAAGATGGCGAGGTTTACTTCGCGGAAGTAAAAGTGTCCGATTCCCTGTCAACACAGCAGTTGGCATGGCTGAAAGGTATGATTAGTACGGGTCTGAACGTTTTTATCGTGCGGGTGAAACCCGATTATGTCGGCGTTCAGGTCACGAAGGATGACTATATTATCGGAGAGTTCGAGAAAGAGATGTGGGATTATATCAGCAGCGCTGACAATCCTGAAATGCGTAACGCATTCGCTTACGCCAAGCGGTCGCTGACGAATTTTGACGGCTACGACATTAATTCGGCATTGGAATTCGAGTCCCGCATTCATAAACTATACACCACCGAACGACTGGAAGAAACTTTTAACAGACTCAGCAAAAAAAGAGAGGATTGAAGATGACTCCACCTTTGAGAAGAGACTTTTTGAAAACAGGCGGGCTGATGCTGGCAGCTTCCGGATTAGGGATATTCAGCAATTCCAACAATGCGGTTTCCTCGTCTAAATCTTCGGCAATGCTTTCGGACGCTCCGCAACCGATAAATGATAAAGACAGGAGGGAGCGGGAAGAACGGGCTAAAGCGCTGATGTTGAAAAACAATATGGACGCAATTCTCCTCACGGGCGGCTCATCAATGGAATATTTCACAGGCGTAAAATGGCGGCGTTCGGAGCGGACTTTCGCCTGCGTGATTCCGAGAGAAGGGAATACGATGTGGGTCAGTCCGGGGTTTGAAGCGGACAGAGCGGAGGCGACTATCGGCTCGGGGGCTAATATTTATATTTGGGAAGAAGAGGAATCTCCGTTCAAATTATTGGCGGGAATCTTCAAGGATTTGAAGATAAATAAGGGACGAATCGGCTTGGAGGAGACTATCCGGTATTTCGTTTCCGAAGGACTTAAAGAAGCGGCAAAAGACGTTGAATTCGTTTCCGCAAACCCTGTTGTGAACGGTTGTAGAGGCATCAAAACAGCTCATGAGATAGAGCTGTTACGGTATATCAATAATGTAACACATAATATACTTCAATCTACGTTCAGTCAGATGAAAGATGGGATGTCTCAGCGCGAACTCGCCACTGTTTTATCATCGGAATACGCCGAGCGCGGACTTCGGGAATGGGCTATTGTCCTGTTCGGAGCCAACGCCGCTTTTCCTCACGGAACGGACAAAAGGGAGCTGTTGTTTCCGGGTCAGATGGTACTTGTGGACACGGGAACTTCCTTTAACGGCTATCAGTCGGATATGACGCGGACTGTCATTTTCGGCGAGCCTTCCAAGAGGCAGCTGGATGCCTGGAACGCAGTTAAAAACGCGCAATCAGCCGCATTGGAAAAAGCGGCTCCCGGAGTGAAGGCGGAAGATGTGGATAAAGCTGCTCGCAAGGTGATCGAAAAATCGGGATTCGGAAAAGGATATAGCGTCTTCACTCACCGGGTGGGGCATGGCATCGGAATGGACGGTCACGAGTTCCCCTATCTCGTCAAAGGAAACAGACTCCGTTTGCAGCAGGGGATGACGTTCAGCAACGAGCCGGGGATATATATTCAGGGTGAGCTGGGCGTGCGAATCGAGGATATAATGCATATCACAGAAAACGGCGCGGAGCTGCTGACTCCGCAAACTAAATCAATGACGGAAATCTGATTTGTCCGGGTTCACTGAAAGTCTGGGGATAAAACCGGGCGACAGCGTTGTCGTATTGGACGACGGCAATACGATATTCCGCCGATTGAGCATTGAGGCGCCGGAAGATGTGGCACTGCAAAAAAGGGTGTTGGGCGACAGGGTAGAGATGATAATCGTCCGCATAGGAGAAGGGCAGGATACGGGACAGCTCTTCAAGCGGATTCAGCAGGGGATTAAACCTGACGGCGTTATCTGGGCAGTATCGCATGCGAATAACGCTGAATTGCTTGCGGGAGCTTTGGAGGCCGGCTTAATAGAAACGGATACAATTAGCTTCAGCGAAGAGGAAGTGGGCGTCCGTTTCGTCAGAGAAGAAAAACACCGTTGATTCCATCCTTGCCAAATTTAAACCTTCATAATATATTTCAGACGTTTTGAAAATATTCACAGTCATATCCTATCTGCTTCTGCTTCAATCGTCCATATTTGCACAAAGCGAAGAGCAAATATTACGATATAAACCGGTGGACGAATTTATCGCAATGCGCGGAGTTCGTCAGATGTATAATTTTCAGTTTGACGAATCGAAGAAATCGTTTGAGGAGTTCACATTGCTTAATCCCGAGCATCCGTCGGGATATTTCTATCTGGTAGTGCTTGAGTGGTTCACGCTCCGAATGGTGGAAGAGGATAAAGAGATTTGGAGCAGGATGCTTGACGGGCTTGATAACGTCATTGAGATTGCGGAGGCGCGGCTAAAGAAGCATCCTGACGATGCTCTCACTATGGTTTATCTCGGAGCCTCAAGGGGACTGAAAGCGCGTGTGGCATTGTCGAAGAATAACCTGTTAGATACGTTCTATGACGCTCAAGCGGGATTTTCCATCATCAATGACGCAATGGAAGTGAACCCGACAATGATCGATCCGCTGATTGGAGTGGGCGTGTTCCATTATTTTATCGCGATCTCCGGGAGTTTTGTCAGGAGCATCGCATATATGGCGGGCTTGAGCTCGAGCAGAGAAGATGCGTTAAACGATTTGAATTACGTTGCCGAAAAAGGAATGTACGCCGCAATAGAAGCGCGGAGTTTTCTGATGTTCGCCTACGCCTATATTGAGGAGGATTACGAAAAGGCGCTCGGGTTCGCGCGCGGATTGGTGAATGAATTTGACAAGAATCCGTATTTCCGCGGCAAATTGGCGGACATCCTTCTTATGAACGGAATGCTTGATGAAGCCGATGAGCATATTGATATGATGCTTCCCTTATCCGACGGAATGCCGCAAAAGTATCTCGAAGAAATTGAAAATCGTGTTGCATATCTGAAAGGTGAAAAGTTGAGAAGGGAAGGGAATTTAGAGGAAGCGATAATAATTTTCACGGGATTAGCGAAGACATATACACTTGAATTCAAGTTCGGGCTGGCGTATATATACCTCCGAGCCGGAATGACCTACGATCAACTCGGTGCACGGAAGAAGGCGGTTAAGCAGTATAAAAAAGCGGTGAAGCTCGACAATTTTACATCAGCGGTAAGTTTGTCGAAAAAATATTTGAAGAACGCCTACAGCAAAACTGACGATCAACGCTGAATATTTTTTTACTATTAATTTGAGGTTGTTTTATTGATGGAACCCAACTTTTCATCACTCGTTCCGCCGTTAGTGGCCATATTTCTGGCTGTCTGGACAAGGCAGGTGTATCTCTCGCTATTTTTCGGCATCTTCGCCGGTTACACTATTCTCGCGGGATGGAATCCGTTTGTGGGATTCGGAGATTCGCTTGAGGGATTGCTTTTGGTGTTTGAGAGCCACTCCAACAGCAGCGTGATAATTTTCAGTGTCCTTATGGGAGTCCTTATAACCTATACTCAGGCATCGGGCGGAGTGACCGGGTTTATCAATTGGATAGAAAGTAAGAATCTTATCAAGTCGCGGCGTTCGGCAGGTCTTCTCGCCTGGGCTTTAGGCGTGGTGATATTTGTGGAAACGAACATTACAATTCTTGTAACAGGCACCGTTTGCAGACCGATATTCGACCGCTATAAAATTTCCCGGGAGAAGCTGGCGTACATCGTTGACAGCACATCGGCTCCTGTCTGCGTGATGATACCTTTAAACGCATGGGGCGCGTTTGTAATAGGTCTGTTGGTTGAGCAGGGGATAGAGCATCCCGTCTCAGTTTTCGTCAAGAGTATCCCTCTGAATTTTTATGCAATAATCGCGCTGCTGTTGGTTGTGGTTACA
The DNA here is from genome assembly GCA_022573815.1 of Candidatus Neomarinimicrobiota bacterium. Lineage (NCBI taxonomy): Bacteria > Pseudomonadati > Fidelibacterota > Fidelibacterota bacterium. The sequence goes on along the minus strand of JACZTG010000014.1, from coordinate 21,924 downwards.
GTAATGTCGCAGAAAGAAATCGGTCCGATGAAAGCCGCTGAGGAGAGAGCTAAAAACTCTATCAATCCTGTCGCGGAAGCGCCAAAAGAATCAAGCGATGAAATGAAAAACCCGCGGGCTGTCAATATGCTTCTTCCAATTGGGGTGATGGTGGGGATGATGCCGGTAGGATTGTACATCACCGGCGACGGCAATATTATGAATGGAGAAGGTTCCGCTTCTGTTCTTCTGGCAGTTATGACCGCGATCTTTGTCGCAGCGGGATTATATAAAGTTCAGGGTGTGATGAATCTCGAGGGGCTAAGCAGGAATTTTGTGACTGGTGCGCGGGCGCTTCTGCCAATGGCAATATTAATGATGTTGGCATTTGCAATCGGCGACCTGACCGTCAAGATGGGAACGGGAGTATACGTCGCCGGAGTAATTGGCCCCTGGCTGAATCCGATACTCATTCCGGCTCTGCTGTTTTTGGTCTCTGCGGCAATTTCTTTTTCCACAGGAACCTCATGGGGCACATTCGCCATTATGATTCCTATCGCTGTTCCACTGGTGAGCAGCGTAGGCGGCGCGCTCCCTCTTTCGCTTGCGGCTGTTCTCGGAGGAGGAGTGTTCGGCGACCACTGCTCTCCGATTTCTGACACCACAATCATTTCAAGCCTTGTCTCGATGACAGACCATATTGAGCATGTAAAGACACAATTGCCTTATGCATTGGTCGCCGCGGCAGCCACCACATTATTTTTTATCATCGCTGCGGCAATATAATTGATAGATTGCAAAGATTTTCAATATTTCAGTGCATTAGCTATTGACATACGTTCTTTTATGTATTACAATCCTGATGCCTAAAGCACATTTGTGAGGAGGGGGAATCTCGAGGACTTGCTTTTACGCTTGGAAAGAAATCCAATCAAGGCAGAATATAAAATTGACTTTTCGATATGAGAATTTTAAAACGCCTCATTCGAAAAAATCTAAAGATAAATCTTAGAAAAATTGTAAGGAATATAAATGACGGACTTAAAAAACATTAAAACTAAGCTGGATGTATATGAATCATGGTTCAAGGAGCGATTCAAAATAATGGAATACTCTTTTGAGGTTCATGACAAATTAATTAAGCTTATAAAATCTGACGCGCCGGAAAAGGAAATCGCAAAGACATATGTGAAAGAAGTAAAGGCGTTATACGCAGGCGATCCTGAGCCGCTGTCTCGCCGAAACGCAGCTTATTATATATGGGGTCATCTGAAAAACGTAGTTTCCAGGAATGAAAAGAAACGAATTTTCAGTTTACTTGAGCATCTTGAGGGTAATGGAGATGGCCTTAGCGAGATCAAAAAGGAATTTCACCTACTTATGAATAAATATGACGTGGAAAATCTTTCCAATTCAAATTACTTTCATGATATGAGTTAGAATATATAAAAGCTTTAAATAAGCCTTTAAATCCGGTGAGTAAAATCATCGGATTTTTTGTAATTAGAATTACTTTTTAATCCTCCAAAATACCTTATTTATAAATCAAATAAAAAACCCCGGTGAGTGAGCGAATTGGTTCCATGTTTACCCGGCTGCATGGAAGTAGCGCCACCCCGGGGGTTTTTGTTTCTGTTGCCGACTTTTTTTGATAGTATGATTTTTCGTGAAATCCAATTTATCTAAAGCCTTTCTGATATTACTTACACTTTCGTCATTGCGGGCAAAGCGACGAAAGAATCTCGGAAAGAATGGATATTGTGGGAGTCGCGAATTATCACAACCTCAATGACTCTCATTGCTCTTGACAACTCAATCGGCTCAATCTATATTTAATTATCAGATTTAGCTAACTGTCAGAGGAGTTTCACAGCATTCAATTCAACTATATTTTCTATATAAGATTATTTAAACAGTCAGTTCTTTTATTTATCCTATCCGTTTATCTCGGAATAGGATTCAGTCGGAATCTATATGCCTCCAAACCGATGAAAATTGTAAATACGGGTTACGGCAGTGTTATTGATAAGGGAGTCTTCGGAGCGAAAAAGGAGGCTATCGCAGACGCTCTGCGCGGCGCAATTGCGCAGGCAATGGAACCAATGGTTAACTTTGAAGCAAATGCCGAAAATATGCGGCTCGTGGAAGAGAATATATATTCAAACAGATTTAGATATATTCGCCTTTTCGAAATTATCTCATCCGGGATAAATATTGACAGCCTTTATGTCGTCACTCTCCGCGCTTTGGTGGATTGGAAAGAAATTGAAAAAGACCTGGACGTTTTGGGATTGCTGCACAATCGTCTCGGAATGCCGAGTCTTATGCTTTTAGTTAGAGAATCGTCTTCTGATTTCGACAGCTACGGCGGCTTGGGATCGGTGGAACAAACCCTTCTTGCCAAATTCAAAAAGAAGGGATTTGAGTTTGTTAATATGGATTCGGAAAAAATTGTTTCATTTGCTGCTGATCTGAAATTGGCGAGAATCGAAGATTCGGTAGCTATCAATCTTGCCGATGAGCTGGGCGCTGACGTGGTGATAATCGGAGAATCTGAATTGTCAATCGTTGAGGACACAGACCGAAGTTCCGGAGCGATAATCTCAATTCAGGCTACCGTCCGGCTTCAAGCGGTGAAAGTAAATAACGGCGTTGTAATTGCTGAGGTCTCCGGACACGCGATTTACCCGCATCGTAACCCTGCATTAGGGGCTGCCCGAGCTATCGCCAAGGTTTCTTCGAAAGTCTCGGAAGAATTGTCCGCAGTTATTCAATATCGGTGGAAAACCGAGGTAAACGCCGGTAGGCAGATTCTTCTAAAAGTGCAGAATCTGCACGATTTCAACAGCTTTACCAACTTCAAAAAATGGCTGGATAGCGCTGTCCACGGGCTGTTTGCTGTAAGGAGCCGGAACTATAACGGTATTTCAGCGGAGTTTGAATTGATCGCGCGTTCCACTCCTGAAAAGATGGCTGCGGAACTTAACGGGAAGAGTTTCGGGGATTACGAAATTAAGGTCGTTGATCGGACGATTAATACGCTCACCATTTCGCTCGGCGATTCGAATTGACGATGTTTTTCTTCTCCCCTTGAGGGGAGTGTCCGCCACTTGGCGGGCGAGGTGTGTAATCAATCGGAATCGAAAATTTAAAGTTAATAATATAATCACACCGTCCCCGCCTGACATCAGTCGGACAGACTTCACTAACATAAATGCGCGTTCGCAATGACGCCGGAGGAAGAAAATTACGGCAAAAATATCCAGCTCAGATCCAACTTTACCAACAGACCGAATTATTTCCCAAAAACAGCGTGTTATATCAAAAAAAACCTTGACTATCTTGCGGTTTGAATATACTTTTTGCGGCTGAACAATGTATTTATTGAGGAACAGGAAAAAGTGATGGGAACATACAGTCCGAAACAAGATGAACTGCAACGCGATTGGCTTCTGATAGACGCGGAAGACAAAGTGCTGGGCAGATTAGCGGCAAAAGTTTCGCACTTACTCATGGGAAAACATAAACCGAAATTCGCTTATCATATGGACGGCGGCGATTTCGTAGTAATCATCAACGCAGAGAAAATCAAAGTTACCGGCAATAAATATGAAACTAAAAAATATTACAGGCACACCGGTTACCCGGGTGGTATAAAAGAGACAATTTTAAAAGATATGATGGAATCGAATCCAGAACGTGTGATTGAGAAGGCTGTCAAGGGGATGCTGCCTCACACAAAACTCGGCAGGGCATTATTCAGGAAACTTAAAGTTTATGCCGGTTCGGACCATCCACACAGCGCGCAAGAACCAAAAGTGTTAGAAGTTTAGGAATTTATGGTAAAAAAAGAAAATTTTTACGGTACAGGTAGAAGAAAGAAAGCAATAGCAAGAGTTTGGTTAGTGTCGGGAAAAGGTGGATTCAGTATCAATAAGCGTGAAGTTGACGATTATTTTCCCAGAAAATCCCTTCAATACGTAATAAACCAGCCATTTGGCGCAATCGAAGCAGATTCCAAATACGATGTTATCGCCACCGTAAAAGGGGGCGGCTTGAGTTCGCAGGCAGGAGCAATCAGGCTCGGAATTTCAAGGGCATTACTGAAAATAGACGAGGAGCTTCGACCCGTTTTGAAGAAAGCAGGTTTTCTTACACGCGATTCTCGTATGGTTGAACGAAAGAAATATGGTCTTCGTGGGGCGCGAAGAGCATTTCAATTCTCTAAGAGATAAAATCAGAAGGTTCTATTGGACGAAATTAGTATACAACAGTTATTAGATACGGGCGCTCATTTTGGGCATCTGACAAGGAAATGGCATCCGAAGATGGAGCCATACATTTTTATGGAAAAAAATTCCATTCATTTGATCGACCTGAGCAAAACTAAATCCCAGATTGAAGAGGCTGTAAATATAATTAGCAATGCAGTTTCGGAAGGCGGGACCATCCTTTTCGTGGGTACCAAGAAACAGACTAAAGGTCTTATCCGTAAAGAGGCAGAACGGTGCGGAATGTATTACATCACCCATCGGTGGCTTGGCGGAACATTGACAAATTTCTCTACGATTCGTAAAAGCATTAAGAAATTAGAGAAGTTTGAGGAAGAAGGCGCCAAGATGTATGAAGGACTGACCAAAAAAGAAGTCCTGACACTCGAGCGGGAGCGCCTCAAACTTGATAATGTATTTAGCGGCATTAAAGCGATGAAACGCCTGCCCGATCTGATGGTGTTAGTTGACGGTAAACATGAAGATACTGCTATTAAAGAAGCGAGGAAATTAGATATACCTATAATAGGTCTTATTGATACCGATACAGACCCAACATTGATAGATCACGTGATACCTGCAAACGATGATTCTCTGAGAACTATTTCTCTGATAATTCAACGACTTGTTGACACCGTAGTCGCCTCCCTTGAGCTGCGAAGAGAAAAATTAGAGATTGAGAAAACCGAACCCGAAGCGGAGAAAGTATAAGAAATGGAAATAAGCGCTGAGCTAGTTAAACAGCTGCGTGATAAAACGGGGGCGGGTGTCCTTGACTGCCGCAACGCATTAAAAGAGGCAGACGGAGACATCGAAAAGGCATTCGATAACCTAAGAAAAATGGGGATTGCGAAGGCAGAATCAAAATCAAGCAGGGAAGCGAATGAAGGGGCAGTGCTTTCATACATTCATCCCGGAAATAAACTTGGTGTGATCGTAGAAATAAATTGTGAGACTGATTTTGTCGCAAGAACCGACGAATTTCTCAAATTGGCGAAAGAAGTATCGATGCAGATAGCAGCCTCAAATCCTATTGCAGTAACCCGGGACGAAATACCTGAAGAACTTGCCGAAAGAGAACGGGAAGTTCACGCGGGAAGTAAAGACCTTGAAGGCAAACCCGAGAATATGATAGACAAGATAATTGACGGTAAGATGGACAAGTGGTATAAGCAGGTATGTCTAATGGAGCAGGCTTATATAAAAGAGCCGAGCCAATCAATATCGGATATCATAAAAGCTTCCGTGGGAACGCTGGGCGAAAATATTACTATAAGCAGATTTAGCCGTTTTCAACTCGGAGATAATTCCAAAGCCTGAAAACATTTCCCATTATTAAATTAAATTCAGTTGATGCCGACTCAGATGTCGGCATTTTCTATTTTCAGCGTGATCTGTATTCCATAGGCGCGACAGTTTCGATTTTGCATTTAACTGCGCAAAGTTATATATTCAGTGAAATTGGAAACCGAATAGATGCCTGAATCCATATACAAGCGAGTGCTGCTAAAATTCAGCGGTGAAGTTCTCGCCGGAGATAAAGAATTCGGCATTGATTCGAATACGGTAAGAGAAATCGCATCAGAAATCGTTGAAGCGACATCTACAGGCGTTCAGATGGGGATAGTCATCGGAGGTGGAAACATCTTCAGGGGATTAAACGCAAAAGATTCTGAGATAGATCGGGCGACAGGCGACCAAATGGGTATGCTCGCCACTATCATTAATTCCCTGGCAATGCAGGACGCTCTTGAAAAAAAGGGGATAAAGACCCGCGCAATGACGGCTATTAAAATGGACGAAATCTCCGAACCGTATATCAGGCGCAGAGCTGTGAGGCACCTTGAGAGAGGGCGGGTAGTATTGTTCTCCGCAGGAACGGGCAGCCCTTATTTTACAACTGATACCGCCGCCGCTCTGCGGAGCATTGAAATCGGAGCGGAAATTCTTATCAAGGGAACAAAAGTTGATGGGGTTTATGACAGTGACCCGGAAAAGAACACAGACGCAAAGCTGATTCCCGAACTCAAATATATGGACATACTTGAGAAAAATCTCCGTGTAATGGATAGCACCGCGATCAGTCTCTGCATGGAAAATAATTTACCTATAAAAGTATATAATATGAAGACACCGGGAAATCTCATTAAATTACTTACCGGTGAAAATATTGGCTCAACAGTATCGGGAGTGAAAAATGATTGAGGATATTTACAAGGACACACAAGAAAGAATGCAAAAATCAGTGGATTCGACCAAGCATCATTTCTCCGCTGTGCGAACAGGCAGGGCATCAACGAGTCTTCTCGACCACATCACTGTTGACTATTACGGCACACCGACTCCTCTTGTCCAGTTAGCGGGAATAAGTATCCCTGAGCCGCGGCTCATCGCTATACAGCCTTACGATAAGTCCGCTATGGCGGACATCGAAAAGGCAATCGCAATGTCCGAGCTGGGACTGACTCCTACCAATGACGGGAATATGATTCGCATTCCGATTCCTGCGCTCACAGAAGAGCGGAGAATAGAATTGGTGAAGGTGATACATAAAATGTCGGAAGACGGCAGGGTGGCTATCCGTAACATCCGCAAAGATGCCAATCATCATATTGATATGCTGAAAGACGAGGGACATATTTCCGAGGATGATCTTAAAATAGCCCATGACAACATTCAGGATGACACGGATAAATATATCAAACTTGTTGATGAGACGGTGGTAGTAAAGGAAAAAGAGATAATGGAGGACTAATCGGTCTTCTTCACGGTCAGGCTAAATCCTGACTCGCTGCTTAATAATCAACCACCTCTTTATCCCCTCCTTAAAAAGGATGGGGAGTAAACCTCCTCCCTTGAGGGAGGTGTCACGAAGTGACGGAGGGTGTGATTCTGATATTATCTCGAAATCTCTCGATGTCGCAATATTGAGATTACCCGCCTGGCACTGGTCGGACAGGCTCGTCCGCCAAGTGGCGGACACTCCTCTCAAAGGGATAGGATTAAGTGGCGTTCAGGCTATAAATCCTGATCCACAAAAACCTTTCGTCATTGCGGGAAGTCGCCCTGCTCCTCTGAATGACAAGAGGGATGATTTTTTAAAGAACTTAGAAACTTACTTCAGATTTAATTCCCGGCCATACTCGAACATAAACTGCTGAACAACTCCGGCGTATTTCCCGAACCGTTGCCTTCCGAATTCAGACGCTTTTTTAGCGCTGATTGATTCATCCGCGCGATAATATTTTTTCAATACTTTCAGAATCCATGTATCCACAGGGAAACTCTCGCCGAAACCAAATGAGAAGAGCAGGACGCAATCAGCGACTTTTTCGCCAACACCCGGAAGTTCGCACAATTTTTTCTTTCCGTCTTCATAAGACATCAGTCTAATTGAAGATATGAATTCATTATCTTCAGCGATAATGATCGAGCTGTTCAGCACATAGGGAGCGCGGTAACCGAAACCTAATTTTTTGAATTCATCTTCAGAAGCCGCTGCTAACTTCTTTGCGGTGGGAAAATCATTGTATTCGCCGAACATATCTATCCGTTTTGTTCCGTATGAAGCGCAAAGCCGTTCAATATTGCCTTTTATACGCGGGATGTTACTTGCGGTGGAAAGGATGAAAGAGATTATAGTTTCCCACGGGTTTTGCGTCAGTACCCTTAAACCCGCATGAGCCTTCATTGCCTGGGAGAGAAAGGGATCATCACGGAAAGAATCGAAAATATCGGAATAGCGCCTGTCCAGATCGAAAAACTTTTTTATCTTGCTCTCGTTATTATCAACGGATGAAGTATCGTACTCAATGACCGAACCGTTTCCATCTTTCGACAGCTGATTGAGTTTATAACGATTCCCCTCAATTGAGCCGAGCCATGAACCGTCTTCGTTTTTCGTCCATCGGAATGATTGTCCGCTTGAGAGCGTTTTGTCTATATCAAGCTGTTCTTGAGTTTCCAGATTGAGCTTATTCGTATGAGAAATCGAAAGGTCGTCGCCAAGCGCGCTGCTTTGAATAGCCTGTGTGGAAATCACTTCAGCAGCGGTGTTTCATGAACACTTGGAATAGCCGCAATGCTTACAGACAATACAGCCGTTTTCATGTGTCATTGTGGAGCCGCACTCGATGCAAAGGGTATAGCTTTTCACTCTTGTTTCTGTTGTTTCTAATGTCTCGGCAGTTCCTTCCAAAAAAGTGAATCCGGAAGATTCTTCGTTCTGTTTATTTTTAGGGGACCGATCGGCTAAGTATTTCTCCAGAGCTTTACCGATTGCATCCGGCGTAGAGAGAATTACATCTCCGTCCTGCCAGACAGGAGAAGGCCCGCTTATTCCCTTTAGCTGTTTTACGACTTCGTGCGGATTTAGACCCGAACGAAGGGCGAGAGATATGAGCCTGCTGACGGCTTCCGATTGCGCCTGAGCATTCCCGCCTGCTTTGCCAATAGTAGTAAAGACTTCGCAAATCCCTCTATCATCTTCATTTATAGTGATGTAGAGGTTTCCTTCGCCTGTTCTTACTCTTTGTGTCACACCGGAGGTAAGCATCGGACGGTAGCGCGGATTTAGTTTCATTTCATTTTTTACGGCTTCAGTCTTTTTCTCTTTTTCGGTAATTAATATTCCTTCGCGGCTGCCTTCCCGATAAACTGTTATTCCTTTTAAGCCTGTTTTATACGCAGATATATAAATGTCGCTTATAGTTTCCACGGGGGTGTCCTCGGGAAGATTGACGGTTGAAGAAATGCTGCTGTCGGTGTATTTTTGAATTTGCCCCTGCATCTTCACTCTGAAAAACGGATCAATATCGTATGCAGTTACTACCCAATCAGGCAGATTTTCGTCCGTATCAAACAGTTGTTTTATGAGCGGATGAAAGACCTTGTATGTGCTGAAAGAATGACCGTCCTGATTCTTAACTCTGCGCTCGTAGCTGATCTGATAGATGGGTTCCACGCCCGAACTCGTTTCGGCTACGATTGAGCCTGTGCCGACGGGGGGAACGGTTATGAGAGTGCAATTGCGGATACCGCTTTCCTTGATTTTACTTTTGATAGAACGGGGGAGAGCTTTCACGAATTTACTTTTTGAATATCCTTCCCAATCAAATTGCGGATACGCTCCCTTTTCCTCGGCAAGATTTATGGACTCGAGATAAGCGGTGTCGCGTATGACTTTCATAATTTTATCAACCGTGTCCAACGCTTCTTCCGTGTCGTACTTGATACCCATTTTCACAAATGTATCACCCAATGCGGTGATCCCCAAACCTACACGCCTATCATTTCCAACGGCGGTTTTTATTTCTTCGAGAGCGTGGTTCGGATAATTATATGTGATGACATTATCGAGAAAGCGTGTGGAAATCGCCGTTATCTCTCTCAGCTCATTGTAATCGAATTCACCGTTTTCATCCACTAATGCCAGAAGGTTGATATTACCGAGATTGCAGGCGGTGAATTCCGGCAGAGGCTGCTCGCCGCACGGGTTGGTGCTCGAAAGAGGAGTGATGTATTCGTTATTATGATACTCACGCATCGTATCCCAGAATATGATTCCCGGTTCCGCGGAAGCGTGTGCGTTATTTATAATTTTATCCCACAATTCCTTTGCCCGGACTGTCCGGTAAACCTTTCCGCCCCACCTCAGCTCGAACTTTTCGTCGGCTGAAACAGCATCCATAAATTCGTTGGTGATAAGGACACTAATGTTCGCGTGCTGCACGATATTGCGAGACTTGTCATTTTTAATTGTGATGAAATTTTCTATGTCAGGATGATCAACACGGAGCGTAAGCATAAGCGCTCCGCGTCTTCCTGCTTGAGAAACCGTATTTGTGGACTCGCTGAACAAATTCATAAATGCGGTGATACCCGGAGAAGAATCCACTGTGGCATTGACTATTGCGCCTTGTGGACGTAGGGACGAAAGGTCTGTTCCAACACCGCCTCCTGTGCGGTAAACCATTGCCGAATCAAATAAACATTGATAAATGCCTTCTAAGCTGTCTTCCTTTATAGGAATTACATAGCAGTTGGAGAGAGTCGGTCGCCGGCGCGCGTCTTCCCGTCCTGCGGCGTGCATAACTCTGCCGCCGGGAATAAATTTGAAGTCTTTTAAGATCGAGAAGAATTTTTCATACCATTCCTGCTTGTTATCCTCAACCGAAGCGACAGACTTTGCGACTCTGTGCCATAAATGCAGCGGTCCTTTTTCGTTTGGAGCAAGATATTTTTTCACCAAGACGTCAGCGGCAAGATCGTTTTCGGGATAGTACGCTTTTGTTTCCATCGCCTCGGCGAGCTTGGAACCGCCATCTTCGCCGGAATAATACTTTTCTTTTAACAGCTGCAGTTCGCTCTCGGTCAGGAGATATTTATTTTTTGTTTCCCTGGATTTAAGAGGCAGGCTCTCTTTTTCTAATCCCTTTGAAACATCCGCCGGCGCTGTTTGTGAAGATGCTTTCGCCTGTTTGACGGGTGTTTCATTTTTCGTTGGTTCTTGAAATTCAATAGGGATATTTGAGTTCATTCTCGCTTCCTTCTTACTTGAGGTGATAACAGAGACGGACTCTGTTAAATTCTTTTTACTTCTTAACTATTCTTTTTTAATATATATGCGGCGTTATACGCCTGCCCACCGGAAAATCAATATATAAAAGCCGAAGAACGCAGTCAAGAAAAAAATACTATATATAGTGGTATTTGTTAACATTTTACATCATTTTGTGTGGATAATATGTTCTTAACTTGTTCATAACTATTCAAAAGTACGATTATTTTCGATAACTATTTGGTTTCTACCTCTCCGCATATATATTTCAATTGTCAGCTTTTAATGATTGCGGCTGTAGCTCAGTTGGTAGAGCGTCAGCTTCCCAAGCTGGATGTCGCGAGTTCGACCCTCGTCAGCCGCTCAAAAATTATGAATAAAAATAGACTAAACAGCTGCATTTCAATGCTCCCGCTTTTTGCGGTTTTTTTCTTGTTTACCGGTTGTTCGGATGACGGGTTGTTGGGCAACGGAGAAACCGAAGAGTTTTTAGAGATAATTTATCCCGCTCACGGCTTCAATGTCTCCGGCGAGGTGAGCATTCGTCTGAATATAAATTCTAATTCGTCGGTGGATATGACCAACTATCAGATAGCCGGCGTTTTGGATACGACCCTACAGGGGAAGGTCGAGACTCTTCCGTTAAATTTTTCTGATTCCACTCTTTTCAAAGACGGAACTTTTTACTCACTTATCGTATCGTGGTGGAATGATGAATCTTTTTACACTGACAGTCTGCTGTTCAAAGTCGATATGCTGACCATAAAAAGAATTACGAGTAATAAAGGGAATACGGAATTGTTCAATACGGTGCCGACCTACACTTCGGACTCGCTTAGAGTTATTGTGCAAAGTCTGCGGAACGGAAATATGGAACTTTTTTCCATAGACAATAGCGCTCTGATTGATACGTTTGCAAGCAATGCGCTGAATCTCTCCAACAATCCGAAATCTGATATAATGCCGTCATATTGGTCTGCGATGAACAGTGTCCTATACGCCTCTAACGATTCAGGCTCGTTTCAGCTTCGCCTGCTGAACCTTGATACTGACGAGCTGACGGTGCTGACTGAAGACTCAACTGCCGAGGCGTTTTTCCCTACGGGAAGCAACAACGGAGAATTTATATTTTATGAACGTGAAAAAGATGGAGTAACCGACATTTGGAATCTCAGGATAGAAGATCTCCAGGCGTCGCCATTGTTATTTCGAGAGGGCTCCGACGGTCATCCGTCAATCTCTCCCGATAACAGCCGGGTGGTTTTTCATTCAGATATTGACGGCAGCTTCGACCTGTGGGTGAAAGATGTTGGCAGCGGAGAGCCTCTGAAACTTGTTGATTGGAGCTCGGCCGAGAAAAATCCCGTTTGGTCTCCCGATGGAAATTATATTGCGTTTACTTCTGACAGAGCAGGAAATGATGATTTATGGCTTTTGAGAGTTTCGGACTCTTTCACAATTCAAATGACGAGTCATCCTTCGGATGAAGACTACGCCGCCTTTCATCCAACGAAAAACGAACTGCTGTTCACCGCTTTCCGGAATAACAATCAGGACATTTACCGGTTAGAGAAAATAGATAAGTTTTACTGAGTTGACCTGTGAAGAATTTCTATGCGAGTCAGGATTTATCCGCCTGAGCTATGCGTTTTATCGGAGTACATCAACTGTGTTGATGCCGCATTGACACAGTCAATGCACTCCAAAAAAAACATTTTATCCTCCACCAACGTGAGTGCCCTGACCGTTTATTAAAAGAAGCACGTCATTCTGAGCGCCTGCCCGACTGATGTCAGGCTGGTAGCGAAAGAATCTCAAGTCTGTCCACTGAGGTAATTTCTGAGATTCCTTCGTCGCATCCCTCGCCGATGGCGGGGTTCGCTCCTCTGAATGACGAAAAAGATGTGCGGTCAGGGCAAGCCCTGACTCGGACGAAGTTAATCTTTAGTCACTGCGTTTCCTGAATGACAATAGTGTTACTGATAAATCTCACCTTAAAGTCTTGCCTTTGTATGACCCTTAGTTAAATTTACAGCACGACGGGACCATCTAATTTATGATACGATTATTACATCTTGCCGACCTCCATTTGGGAGCAAAGTTCAATTGGCTCGGCAGCAAAGGGAAAACCCGGCGAAAGGATTTGTCAGACTCTTTCAGCCGCGCCGTCGAGTTTGCCCTTTCAAACAAGAATAAGATTGATGCTGTCATTATATCAGGAGACATATTCGACAGTCACGTCCCCCCAAACGATGATCTGGAACTGTTTAGAGCGCAAATAAACCGGTTGAAAAAGAGTAAGATTCATTGCGTTATCATACCCGGAAATCACGACGGTTATGAGTACGCGGATTCGGTTTGGCGGGATAGCCTGCCGTGGGCGCATCTGCTTAAAGAGCCGGCTGTGGGCGAACCTCTAACGATTTCGCTGAACGGAACGGATTGCCATTTCTACGGATTCGCATTCGATTCCCAGCTAAGCAAACCGCCCTTCGATGAGTTCAAACGAAAAGATGCAGACGGGTTCCATATCGCACTGCTTCACGGTTCGCTTGTTGACGGCAGTCAGTTCGAAATGCACAACAGAAACGTTCCGTTAGACAGGAAAAAGCTCTCTTTGTCGGGTATGGATTATATCGCATTGGGGCATTATCACAATTTTCAGGAAGTAGATGCTAATGGAGTCAAGATAGTTTATCCCGGAACTTTGGAAGGTTTGCGATTCGGCGAGGACGGAGAGAGGCAGCTCTTAGTGGTGGAATTATCTGAAAAAGGAATAAGTCTCAAAAAGGAATCGTTCAATAAACGCACTCTATTTTCTGAGGAGCTGAACCTGAATGGAACGGAAGATGCCGCTTCGGCAATTCGGGGGAAATTGAGCGAACTTGCCTCTGAAGATAATCTTTTGAAGCTGAAGCTTACAGGAACGACAGGCGCGCTTCCCGACAGCTCGGCGCTTAAAACAGCGTATGAAGATCAATTTTTTCATCTCGAAGTGAAGGACGAAATTTCAATTATCGGCAGTGAAGGGATAAAGTTGGTTATGAAAGAGAAAACCGTCAGGGGTGCGTTTGTCACAAAGCTTATGGACGGTATCAATGACCTTGATGAACGTGAGATAAAAGTACGTGAACTCGCTCTACGTAAGGGCTTAGAGAGTCTCGGCGGGATAGGCTGATATGCGATTCAGACGGCTTGAACTACGTAAGTATGGACGATTTGACGCTGAAGTCGAAGTGGAATTTAGCGATTCCGGTATTGATGTCATAATCGGGGCGAACGAAACAGGAAAGTCCACCATAATGGATGGAATTCTCACCGTGATTTTCGGTCTGTCGAAAACAACGGAAAAAGAAATGCGTGTACCGTGGAGCAAGGCGGAAAGCGGAACCGGAAGTTTGGATATTGAGCAAAACGGGTCGTTCTCTATTCGGCGGGAAATTGGAAGTCAATTTACTACGCTGACTAAAAATTCAGATGAACTTCCGTTAGAGCTGTTCAAAGGGGACGCCAAGCCCGGCGGCACGAAAGAATCGTCGCAGTATTTTAAGAAACTTAACGAAAATCTGAGTCTGACGAGCAGAGAAGTTCTTGAGTCGCTGACCTTTATAAATCAAAATGCGGTTGAAACGAAAATTGATGGAAAGATACGGGAAGTTATCTCGGGAATCGGTTCCGGCGATTATCTGAAGGCAAATAAAAAACTGAAAGAAGAAGCGGAATCATTGACCAAAAACGTATCGTGGGCAAAAAGAGAAAGGCAAGATCGAAAGCTTGAAAAATTAGAGAATAAACTTATGGAAATAAAACAGGAATTGGATTCAGCGCTCACTGCCCGTGAGGTCGGCGGCGACAAAGAAGAGGAGCTGAAAGAACTGAAAAGTAAGTCAAATAAGCTGGAAAAAATCCTCAAAAAAGAAGAAGAAAAACTCGCCGATTTTGGGAAATATATTGAGTCATTGAAGGAGCATGACAGGGCGGTGGAACGGGAAGAAAAACTCGCCGAAGAGCTGATAACCATCAAGAAACAGGAACTGAAATTAGAAGAAAATGAGGCTCTGCAAAATCTTGATATAGCTCTTAGTATAAGGAAGAAAGGCGGTAGAGTTAAAGAAGAACTTTCGCAATATAAAACTGACGAGGAGAGAAAAGCGGAGCTTTCGGAGAAAGTCGAAAACCTAAGAAGCGAGTCAGGAATTTCGGCTCCGAAAACGATTCCGGGTGTCTGGAAAACAGCCGCCGTTCTAACAACCTGTACCTTGAGTTTCATCTTAGCCTGGCTCTCAACAAACTCCGTTCAAATGTCTTCGCTGGTCGCCGTATTTTTCGGTACAATAGTATTCATCATAGTTGACCGGTGGCGCTTCAAATCTGCTGACGAACATTCGGCGCGGATAACTATACGGCTGGAAGAGCTGGAAAATCTCGAGCAGAGCAGCAGTGAGATAAAAGAGAAATACGCGCCTCTATTGGAAAAATATGGAATTGACGTCCTTCTAAAAGAATTTACGGATATGAAAGATCGAGAAAAAGAATCTGATTTGATTCGCGAAATACTGGGCGAAAGGAAGAGTTCTGAAGATCTAAAAAAAGAATCGAAAAAACTTCTTCAATCTATTCGAATGAGAGTCGCCGAAATGGACGAGATGGAGCAGAAGAACTCCGAACTTCTGAAAGCCGACAGAAAATTGGCTGAGTGCAAGGCTTTGGAAGCCGAGCAAAAAACAAAAGTTATCCTGCTGTCGGAAGAAAAGGAATCGCTGAAAGAAACGAGCCACAGCATTGATACAGAACTTGCGGAACGCCGCGGCAGAGGAGTGGGAAATGTTGATCTTCTCGGCAGGGAAGCGGCGGAGCTTGAGGAGCAGATAGAAGAAACGCGGCTGGAAGCGGATGCGTTGAAGTTGGCGGTGAGCACGCTGAACGAGGCTGTTGAGGAGTTTCAGGAAACTCATCACGGACGGCTCAGTGAGCGGATTTCGGATTGGTTCAACAGGTTTACTGAAGAAAGGTATAGCAGTGTGGAGCTCGATGATAATTGGGCGCCGCAGATACGTACAAAAGAGGGGAGGACTGTAGAAATTGATGTTTTGAGCACAGGGGCGAGGGACCAGCTCTATTTTGCTATGCGGCTCGCGCTGGCTGAATTGATGTCGCAGGAAGTTTCGCTCCCTATAGTTCTTGATGACCCGTTTGTTCATTACGACAGTGAACGGCTTAAAATTTCAAAGAAGATTCTAACAGAGATCAGCAAGGAACATCAGGTGATTCTTTTCAGCCACTCTCCCGAGTATAAAAAATGGGGGAACGTTGTGCTTGATCTGGACAGCTATTGGAAAGCGCGCAATTGAGCGGACGAGGGGAAATTCGTGCGCCTCGTGGCAAGGAGCTAACCTGTAAGGGATGGCATCAGGAAGCCGCTATGCGGATGCTTATGAACAACCTCGACCCGGAAGTCGCCGAGAAACCGCAGGAGCTCATCGTTTACGGCGGAACGGGAAAGGCAGCCCGAAACTGGGAGGCGTATGACGCTATAATCCGAACGCTTAAGGAACTCGAGAACGACGAGACGATGCTGATTCAGTCCGGCAAACCTGTGGGTGTATTCAGGACTCACGAATACGCGCCGCGGGTTATCATAAGTAATTCAATGCTTGTTCCCAATTGGGCTAACTGGGAACATTTTCGCGAATTGGAAGAGCGCGGACTGATGATGTACGGACAGATGACGGCGGGTTCGTGGATATATATCGGAACTCAGGGGATATTGCAGGGGACTTACGAGACTTTGGCGGAAGTGGCGAAACGGCGCTTCGGAGGAAGCCTGAAAGGAACCATAACTCTAACGGGCGGATTGGGTGGTATGGGCGGAGCTCAGCCGCTTGCGGTAACGATGAATGAGGGCGTTGCGGTCATTGCCGAGGTTGAGCGTGAGCGGATTCAGCGGCGTCTCGATTCCGGCTATCTGGATATGATGACCGAAGACTCCGCTGAGGGAATAGAGATCGCTCTCAAGGCAAAAGAAAAGGGAGAAGCGAAATCCATCGGGATTTTGGCAAACGCTTCCGACCTCTGCAAGAATTTTATTGAGCGGGAGATCACTCCCGATATTCTCACTGACCAGACCTCCGCTCATGACGAACTTAACGGATATGTTCCGTCCGGGATGACTTACAAGGATGCGCTGAGCCTCAGGAAAAGCAATCCGAAAAAATATATCGAAGCGTCTTATGATACAATGGCGGAACACGTGAGAGCGATGCTCGAACTTCAGCAGCGCGGAGCTGTGACGTTCGATTACGGTAACAATATTAGAGGTCAGGCGAAATCGGCGGGCGTGGAAAACGCATTTGATTTTCCCGGATTTGTGCCGGAATATATTCGGCCGCTTTTTTGCGAGGGAAAAGGACCGTTCAGATGGGTTGCGCTTTCCGGCGACCCAAAGGATATTGAAGTTACAGATAATATTGTCCTGAAACTATTCCCGGAGGACGAAAGATTGGCGAGATGGATTAGACTTGCTGGAGAAAAAGTGAAACAGCAGGGACTTCCTGCGCGTATTTGCTGGCTCGGCTACGGCGACAGGGCGAAGTTCGGCGCCGCTATAAACGATGCGGTTGCGTCCGGTGAGATTTCCGCTCCTATTGTCATAGGGCGTGACCATCTCGACTGCGGTTCTGTGGCATCCCCCAACAGGGAGACAGAAAATATGAAAGACGGTTCCGACGCGGTGGCTGACTGGCCGATTCTGAACGGACTGCTCAATGCGGTCTCAGGAGCAAGCTGGGTTTCTGTCCATCACGGCGGTGGAGTGGGGATGGGATTGGCTATCCACGCGGGAATGGTGATCGTTGCCGACGGCACTCCCGAAATGGCGAAACGGATTGAGCGGGTTCTCACAAACGACCCCGGGATCGGAGTCGCCCGGCATTTTGATGCGGGTTACGATATAGCGGTGGAATTAGCGGACAGGAAAGGCATCAAGATTCCTATGGGAAATTGAGTGCGGATGAAGGAATCTCAGAACTTGAAAGACAGGATAGCTTTGAGATTGCCACATCAGTCTAACGACTGATTCGCAATGACGGATATGAAAGTGCGGGTTAGGGGGCTTGCCTGTCCCGCCAAAGGCGGTGGCCCTGACTGCACAAAAAACTCCTCCCTTGAGGGAGGTGAGTTTATCCCGATTTATCGGGAGTGGGTGTGATTGTAAAGCAGATTCAGGTTCTTTCCTGTTACGATGTATCACAAACCCCCCGCCTGACATCAGTCGGGCAGGCTCGTCCGTCAACTGACGGGCACTCCCCTCCTTAAAAGGAGGGGAGAGAATAAGAATATGAAACGAATTATTCACAGAGCCAACACGGGAAAATATCCCGAAAATACGTTGGAAGCGTTGGAAGATGCCGTTCAAGCGGACGCTGACGCTATTGAGATAGACGTGCGGCTCTCATCCGACGGAGTGCCGATTGTCATCCACGACAGTCGGCTGCATAAGCTTACAGGCCGATGGGATAGAGTGGAATACCTGACAGCGGCTGAACTGAAAACACTGAAAGTCAGTTCTAAGAATGCGGAAAAAGAAGGGAAAATACCGACTCTTGCGGATGCGATAGAGATAATCAATGACAAAAAAGAGATTATTATCGACCTGAAACCGGGCGTAACTCAGAAAATAGTGGAATCTGTCACGAATGATTTGCACCGGTGCAAGCCGCACGAATCAATCGTTCTCTCCTCTTTCGACCCGAAAATATTAGGCGGATTCAACAAAGGCTCTCACGGATTTCACACTGCGTACATTTTCGAGTCGATCTATCGCCGGTTTTCAATCGCAAGGGCGGAAACAAATAACGGTGAATTTCAGCAATGGCATCCTAACTTTTCAAGGCTTAACTCACGACTGATGTCAATGGCAAAAGATGAGAAGAAAAAAGTAATGACGTGGGATGTGAATAGTCAAACCGAAATGGAGAAGTGCATCGCGTTGGGAGTGGACGGAATCATCACCGATGAGATAGGTTTACTGAACACCGTCTTGGGAGAAAAATGAGCGATCTTCTGATTAAGAATATCGGGGAACTGCTCACTGTTGATGAAAACGGTTCCCTTGAAACCCGGAATGAAATGGAAGTTCTAATTTCTGATGGGAAAATAATATCAGTAGGGGAAAAAGGAACGGCTGATTCCAGCGGAGAAATCGAAGTAGTGGACGCTAAGGGATCTCTCGTTACGGCAGGACTTATTGACCCGCACACGCATCTGATTTTTTACGGCACCCGCGAGGATGAATTCCTGATGCGGAACAGCGGCGTGCCGTATATGGAGATAGCCGAAGCAGGCGGCGGAATCCGAAAAAGCGTCCGAATGCTACGGGAAGCGGACGAGGATATGCTTGTGGAGGCCGCTCTGCCGCATTTGAAAACAATGTTGGAACACGGCACCACAACTGTCGAGGCTAAAAGCGGTTACGGGCTATCCTTAAAGGATGAATTGAAGAGTTTGCGGGCCATTAAACGACTGAACGAGATGCAACCTGTCAGCATAGTCGCCACCTTTTTAGGAGCGCACGAAATACCGGATGAATATAGAGACAACCGGGAAAAATACATCGAAATCATTATCAACGAGATGATTCCGGCGGTGGCTGAGGAGCGGCTTGCGGAGTTCTGCGATGTGTTCGCGGAGGAGGGAGTTTTCACAATCGGAGAGTCCGAAATTATATTGAGAGCGGCTGCCGATGCGGGACTCGGACTCAAACTGCACGCTGAGGAATTCGAGCCGATAGGAGGAGCGCAGCTTGCGGGAAGATTGAGCGCTGTTTCTGCCGACCACCTCGTTGCTATAGACGATGAGGGAATCGAAAGTTTGAAATCAGCCGGCGTTACGCCTGTCCTGCTGCCCGGCACGACATTCTTTCTCGGTTCGGATGTTTACGCTCCCGCCCGGAAAATGATTGAAAAAGGACTGAAGCCTGCCCTTGCTACCGATTTCAATCCCGGCTCGTCTATGACGGAATCACTTCAGATTATCTTGACGATTGCCTGCCTGAAACTCAAATTGACGCCGTTGGAAGCTTTTGAGGGAGTCACGCTGAACGCCGCAAAAGCTTTGAACCGGAGCGCTTCTATCGGCTCGGTGGCAGCGGGAATGAACGGCGATATAGTCATCTGGAACGCTCAAAACCATAAACAGGTGCCGTATCATTATGGTATCAATAATGTCGGGAGTGTTATTATTGGAGGTAGCGTTGTTTATTAATAAAAAAACATTCTATATAATATCGATGTTTATAATGATAGTATCACTGCTATCATGCTCTCAAAAAAAATTTACAGAAGTAAATCGAATAATGCGAGTGTGGCAGAGCGAGGGGTATTTATCCTTCACAACTTCGGATTTAGAAGGAAATCCTATAGAGAATTCAAGAGTTTATGCGGGGATTTTAGGGCATCCTCGGGTCGCATTTACTGACATTTCGGGGAAGGCAATACACAAATCATATCCTGACTATCGCATAAAATATACGGTAACTCATCCAAAATACGATTATATAAAAAAATTTGACTCACTTTGGGTACAAACTGGAGATACTCTGTTCTTAAATGTTAAAATTGATACATCCAAGAAAATGCCGCTACTGTTGTCAACAACAGAAATTTCAAAAATTGCTGATAATTTTGGAATTGATTCGGCTCTTGCCATACTACCCATATCAGTTTATGCCTTATCATACATAGATACATCTTTAGCGCTTAAACTGTCTAAAAAATGGCTAGAAAAATCCAGATTAAATTTTAAAATTATGGATTACACAATATGGAGTGTCTTAAGAATTTTTAAAGATGAAGAATTAGGTGAAATCATTCTTGATAATTTCAAAGACATGCATATCCCTGGTAGCATTTCCGAATACCAAACAACAAAAAGAAAATCCATAGCTGATTGGGGTCACTTAGATAAGCTACTTAAAATTCTTTTTTTCCAAAAACCAGAAGGAATGGAAGCAATTTTGCAAGATAAGTTCGACCGATGGGATAGGCTAGCCTCACAATTTTATAATATAAAATCCAATAATTCTAGAAAGGATAAGGATAATTATTATTCTCATGAGAGAATAAGAGTGTATTCCATGCGTATTGGATTAACTCTCGAAATGATTGATAGTACAATGTTTGACAAGACATACCTCGATAATATTAATAGAGAGTTGGATAGTGTTAGCCGGATAAAACGTGAACCTTTTAAATCCGATATGTTGCGCATTGAAATCCTAAGATATAAAAAGATTGAGAGAATCTTGCCGTACGAAATCAATTCAATGGATGATGTTGTTGGATATGATCCGAATAGCTTGCTTGATCAATATTACGATGGCATTCTTTACCCTATCGTATATAATGAAAATAAGGGTGTTTTCAAAAGGGATTTTGGCTACCAAGGAAGTATCGAATTTATAGAATTATTGGATGGAATTCTTATGAAGTATTATACAATTAGAAGCTGGATAGCTTAGGCTCAGTTACGGTCGGAATGAGCGGCGATCTGGTCATCTGGAACGCTCAGAACCATAAGCAGGTGCCGTATCACTATGGTATTAATAATGTGACTTCCGTTATTAAGACGGGGAAAACGGTCTATTCTTTCTGATCCTCTTTAAAAGAGGATAAAAGTTCACTATCTGTTCACTATTTTCTTGACACGCCGGATTTTGCTCTGTAAGTTAAGGTGAACAAAAAGCGTTAATAGGCGGAAGCCGGGATTGCCCGTCTGACATATGTCGGGCAATGACGGAAATTTTTAGATTGTTTGGATAGACGAGGAATGACAGAAATTAGTGCGGTCAGGGCAAGCCCTAACCCGCACAATAAGAGATGAATAACAGAAGATAGACAAATAAAGTGGCGGTTAGGGCTTGCCCTGACGTCACAACACCTCCTCCATTGAGGGGAGAGAATAGAATCCCCTCCTTTTTAAGGAGGGGATAAAGGGGTGGTTGTCATATTGGAGCGGTCAGTCCGTCAGCCGACGGATAACCCGCACACTGAGAGTCGAAACGGATACTAAAACGTGCCGGTTGGGGTCTTGCCCTGACGTCATAACACCTCCTCCATT
>JACZTG010000013.1 GCA_022573815.1 Candidatus Neomarinimicrobiota bacterium | reverse complement strand
CGGTTAAGAGCGTCTTCACGATTCTTGGACTGCGAACGGTGCCGGCGGGCATCAATTATAAGTATCCCTTCCGATGATACTCTTTTCCCCGCAATTCTGATGAGGCGGTCCTTAACCGCTTCGCTTAACGAAGGAGAATTTCTCACATTGAAACGGAGCTGCACAGCTGTAGCGACCTTGTTTACGTTCTGACCTCCCGGACCGGAAGCGCGAATGAAATCAAAGGTGACTTCATTGGACTGTAAAGAGAGATCTGAATTTATTTTGATCATTGGTACGGGATGAAGCCCGGAAGGCTGAATTAACTTTCTAAAACATCCCTTATTTTTTTCCCGAGAGACGAGGCTGTAAACGGTTTCTGTAGGAAGGACAGACCCTTATCTATTACTCCATGCTTTGCTATCACATCGTCAGAATACCCGGAGATAAACAGTATTTTCATATCTTTTCGGGTTTTAACCAACACTTCTGAAAGTTCCCTGCCGTTTATGCCGGGTAGAATCAGATCTGTCAGAAGGAGATGAATTTGCCCCGTAAATTTCTTTGAGAGTTTTTGAGCTATGGTATCATCTGCCGCTTCGATTATAATATACCCCAAATCTTTCAGTATTTCGCCAAGCACTTCGCGGACTTCAGTGTCATCTTCAACCAGCATAATAACCTCGTCGCCGCGATAATCTTTGTAAATCGCTTCGTGTTTGATTTCTTCAACGGGTTCGTCAACGCGAGGGAGGTATATTTCAAAAGTGGTGCCGTTTCCATTGGAGCTATTGCATATTATCTCGCCTTGATGTTGTTTGACGATACCATAAACAACAGATAATCCAAGTCCCGTTCCCTGTCCTTTTGCTTTTGTGGTGAAAAACGGTTCGAAAATATGTTCCTTAATTTCTTTTTCGATTCCCGGACCGTTATCTGAAACTGTTGTGAGGACATAATCTCCGGGAGCTATCGCCGCCGGAACATTAGATTTCTTTTTATTGATAGTTATGTTCCTGGTTCGGATTATGACCTCACCTTTTTCGTTTAAGGCGTCTTTCGCATTAATCGCGAGATTTAGAAGAACCTGTTCAATTTGAATCGGGTCTGCTTTTACGTTCCAGAGATTAGAACTCGGTTTCATCTTGAGCATCACGCTATCTCCAACTGAGCGCTTCAGCAAATCTCCGATAGATATAAGGGTTGTGTTAATGTTTATTATGTGCGTTTCGAGAACCTGTTTCCTCCCGAAAGCCATCAGTCGCGCGGTAAGTTTTGTAGCCCTTTTGGCGCTTTTATTTATAGTGCTTAAAGCCCTCTTTACGGGATGGTCGTCTTCTATTTTTGCTAAGTGCATCTGGCTCAACGCCAATATAGGAGTCAGGGCGTTATTAAAATCGTGGGCGATTCCGCCGGCGAGCTTTCCTATAACCTCCATACGCTGCGCATGACGCAATTGTTCTTCGGCTTTGTATCTGTCTGTCATATCCGAACCGATACTCGCTGTTCCGAAAATATTACCTGATGTGTCGCGAAGAGCTGTGTTATTCCAGAATATGAGCCGTTCCTCACCGCTCCTGGTAATAATGTTGCTTTCGTCATGAGATGGTATTTTGCCCTCTTTAGCCGAATCGAAGAAGAGTTTTTTCATCTTATTTCGATTTTCCTCAGGCACGAAATTGTCGAACCAATCAGCGCCCAGTATCTCATCTCTCTTATAATCGGTAAGGTCAAGCAGGAAATCGTTGCAAAACAGGATTTTCCCGTCCAAATCGAGAAGTACGGCGATCATTTTCAAGTTTTCCAGTAACTCACGAAACCTTTTTTCGGTTTCGAGGAGAGCGCGTTGAGATTTTTTCTGTTGTGTGATGTCTCTGATAATTCCCTGAATATTCATCACTTTTCCATCGGCGGCCGGGCTGATAGTCGACGATATCAAACAGTCAAGGTGGTCACCATTTTTATTTTTCAGTTTCAATTCGTAATCACGGACAAATCCGTGCGTTTCAAGCTCTGCCAGGAATTTTTTTCGTTTGTCCGGATTTACATAAAGATCGCTCGATTTAATCTTTGATAATTCTTTCCATGTGTAACCGAAGAGTTCCAATCCTGAATTATTGATATCAACGAAAAAACCCTCCTTATCAGTAATATAAATAACATCACGTGAATTCTCGAAGATCGCCCTGTATCTTCTTTCGCTTTCCCTCAGCTTCTTTTCTGTTTTTTTCCTATCGGATATGTCTCTTGCGACGGCTTGAAATCCCTTAACCTTACCTTTTTTCAGGATCGGCTGGACGTTCTGACCGAGCCATATGGTGGACCCGTCACCTTTGATAGCGGGAAATTCAAGGTAAGTATTTAAAGTCTTTTCCATCAATTGTTTGGTATAGAATTTCTTTACCTCTTTGCGATAGTCCGGCCGAATCATATCCATATAGTTTTTCTTTTGCAGCTCTTTCTCAGTGTAGTTCATAATCCGGGCGGTGGTGGGATTGTAGTATGTTAAATTACCTTTCCTGTCGGTATTATAGATAATATCGCCTGCATTGTTGATAATATGTCTGAAGCGTTCTTCACTTTGATGGAGGGCTTCTTCCGCATGGAGCCTTTCTATAATATCCTTATGTAGCTCTTCGTTTGCGACTTTAAGTTCTTCGGTTCTTTTAACGACTTTTTCATCCAATGTTCGATTTAACTCTTTTATCTGCTGCTGAATCCTGTTTCGTTCCGAAACATCTCTTGCTATCCCCAACACCAGCTTTTTACCTTCGATTTTCACAGGGTATGTGCGTATTTCTAATTCTATCTTACTTCCGTCTTTCCTGATAAACGTGAAATTATCCGGGCCTGTAGCCCTGCCCATTATATTTAGGAAAAGATGTTTTGCCGCCTTAATAATATCAGGCGAAGAAAGAATTTTCAGATTCATAAAACTTCTGCCTATAAGCTCGTCACGCTGATAGCCGGATATTTCCTCAGCCATCAAGTTTCCGTCCACAAACTTACCGGACAAGTTGTACAGGTAATATGCGTCAGGAGCATATTCGAAGACCGCCTTTAAACCTTCTTCCTTAAGCTGAGAAACTGCGAAATCTTTGAGTTGTTCATCCGATGAATATTCTTCGCCAACGTATTCTTCACGCAGTTTATTGATTTCTTTTTCTATCCCAGCTCTTATTTTCTCGAAATCTGTCAATCCAGCTCCCGTTAAGTCCGAAATGATTTTTACACTTTATTCCAAAGATGAAATACTGACTTAAAATATATTAACTCTGCAACACATATAAAAGAAGAATTATGGTACCAATTTAGATTCATTGAAGAGAAAGAATCAAAAAAATAACCTATCTAATTGATAATATGGCACTTATGCTGATATTCGATTCCATTATTTTTTCGTTTAGGGAGCTATTGCTAAATTATTGAGTTAAAAGCATTTAACTCGTTTAATGCCGATTTGACGGAGAACACACTACCATATATTATTCCTGTTAAATTATTGGTACGATTGGGATGCGCCATGTTCGGGAGGTTAAGTTGTACGGATGCATAAATTTGAGCCAAAAAAAGCATTTATAGGATTGTGTATTGCTATGGCGGGTAGTGACGAGCGAATTGATATGAAGGAGATTGCGAAGCTCAGGGAACTCATGGCAAGATACGGATTCTCTCACAGCGAAGTTGTCCGAGAAATTGAAGACTTTTCTAAGATGAACATCGAAGAGGCTCTGATTTACGGCAGACAGTGCGTTAAAGCTCTTCCACATTTGGATGAAGAAATGAGAGATAACCTCCTAATTTCCCTCGCAGAAATTGCCTTTGCGGATTCAGTCTATAATGAAGCTCAAATCAGGATGCTCGACAGTGTAAAACGCCGCTTGAATTGGGGGGATGAAAACGTGTCGAGTATGAATTAGGAATCGGCTGTTTTAGCCGGAATAACGCGGCAATCTCAATATTGCGAAACCGAAAGAACTGAGATTGATTATAGATAACCACCCCTTTATCCCCTCCTTGGAAAGGAGGGGAAGACAAATTCTTCGGTCATTACTTCGCCCGCAATGACACAAAATTAAACTGCTCAGCTCCCCTTCGACGGAATCAAGCTCATAGCTCTTTCAGTAAGAGCGGTAATGGTCAGAGACGGGTTCACACCGGGATTAGCGGAAATCGTTGAGCCGTCACAGACAAGCATATTTTCATAACCGAATACTCTGTTATTTTTGTCAATAACGCCCTCGCTTTCGTCGGCTCCCATTACACTGCCGCCGAGAATATGAGCGGTGGTAGGGATGCCGAGAACAGTTTCGGTCAGCAGCACCATCGGTTTACCGTTTACTTCTTTAGCGAACTTTTCGGTTATCTCCCTGGCTTCGGGAATAAAGGCAGAGGGCGCTTTGCCGCTTTCCATAGAGGAGCTCATTCCGAACAGACCTTTCGTAAATCGCAATGTACTGTCAATGGATTGCATAAAAAGAAGTATCTGCGTCCGTTTGGCGAAGTCTGAAACGAACATCACACGCAAATTTTGGATAGGTCGGGAAACGAGATCCCATAACGCTTTGGTTAATCGGACAAAAGGGTTTCTGCCGTGAGCCATAGGGAACATAAGCAATCTCCAAAATCCCGAACCCGCTCCGTAACGAACCGGCTCCACGTGAGTATCTTCATCTGTCCGCAGGGACGAGCCGATTGCTATTCCGTCGGACATAACCTTTTCTTTATCAAAAGTTGTAACACCGATGAGACTTTCTGAATTAGTGCGAACCATCTTTCCGACAGCAGAAGAGAGATTCGGAAGTGATGAGTTTTTGAGTTTTAGAAGCAGCTTAACAGTGCCGAGAACTCCGCCGGCAAATATGATTCCGTCGGCTGTTGCGTGATCGGATTTTTTAAAAAGGGAAGTAGAAGTTCGCCAGCTGACTTTGTAGCCGTATTTTCCTGATGAACTGTCTATCGGTTCCACGTTCGTCACTTCCGATTCGGCTATTATCTCCGCGCCGTTGCGCTGGGCGAAATAGAGATAATTCTTATCCAGACTGTTTTTCGCGTTGTGCCGGCAGCCTGTCATACAACCTCCGCAGAAAATACAGCCTGTTCGGTCGGGTCCTTTTCCGTCGAAATAAGGATCGGAAGCGCTGACTCCCTCTTCACCGAAATAAACAGATACATTGGTAGGAGCAAAGGAACCTGACTTGCCCATTTTCGAGGCGAGATTTTTCAAAGCGATATCGCCGATTTCTAAGCGGGGATTGAGAGTTGCGCCCAGCATCCGCAGCGCTTCCTTATAATAGGGTTCGAGCTCGCTTTCCCAATCGTTGAGGTTTGCCCACGAACCGGAATTAAAGAACTTACTTTCCGGAACGGGGAGGACATTAGCATAAACGAGCGAGCCTCCGCCGACTCCAACACCCGACAAAATAGTGATATTCTTGAATAGAGTTATCTTGAAAAAACCGTGAAATTTGAGAAGCGGAAGCCAGAGCCACTTCTTCAGGTTCCAATTTGTCTTGGGGAAGTCTTCAGCGCCGAACCATTTCCCTTTTTCCACTACAAGGACTTTATATCCCTTTTCGGAAAGCCGCATAGCGGATACTGAGCCGCCGAATCCTGAACCTATAATAATGTAATCGTACCGGTTAATAGCATTATCCTATAAGAAGACGATCTGTAAGAATAAAATGAAACGATGAGAAAGTAAAAGGGTTTCGTGCAAAATAAATGCGAAGTTGCTAATCTGATTTATAGATTTTTTATAATTCAAATTAGTCTGTCTTCTTGTCATTGCGAATCCCGATAGATGATTTCGGAATATTCGAATTAGCTTGATTTGAATATATCCGTATCTTGGAATTGACGGGCTCAAAAGCTTGGAGTCGGCAGCTATGTCACCAAGCCCTATACCGTTGAGATATTGGGAAAGATAGTCAGGAAAGAGTTAGATAGAGTCAACAAATAAGCGCATTCGATCTGTCATCCGGAATATACTTCTACCGACTTCGGTCTGGTGCATCCGACAGACAAAGAAGATGGCTTCGTTAAGATAAGATTTTTTAGAATGAATCCCGGAAGGAGATTCGGGAGAGTTTAATCCAAACTCGGTCAGTCTTCCAAAGTAGACAACAATTTGGACGCCGGATGAAACTCAGGGACATGAGTGACGTAGTACTTTATCGCCTCTCCGGCGGTCAAACTTTTATTGTTTTTCCTTGATTGAACAGAACTGTAAAAAGTTCCCAACCCGGATAGGGTCACGCTTCCTTGATTTCGTAACATTTCCCGTATATTTGATGCTAACGAATTGAGAATTTCGTACGTCTGGTATTGTGGTAACCCGCATTCTTTTGATACCGCGCGAATCAGGTCTAACTCGTCCATTTTAAACTCTCCCCCTCCAAAATTGTGTTGCAATTCAACTACTGTGTTTATTTAGAGCAAATCTCGTACCAAATATATGAAACGCCGGATTTGCGGCTATTTGCGGCGGGGAAGTATAAATCAGATGATAAAAAGAGGTAATATCGGCAATATATTGCCGATATTACCTCTATAGTGTCAATTCGTTGCATATTTTGACTTTGGTATTCACCCATCCTTTGAAAGGAAGGGATAGGGGCTAAGTCCCGCAGAATGCGGGGAGCGGTTAATACAGATAAGATAATGCCCCGCCAAAGGGTAGCACCATGAGCAATTTACCTTTAAATGGCGGAGCATTGTGGTTGTTAGGAATTCTAATAAAATTTACATTGAATGCCTCATCTTTTAATCCTGTCTAAAGGAGGCATTTTTACCGGTTTCCATGAGACCAATCCATCTTTATTTATGATGGCGGAAAATTCTAATCCTGTATATCTGCCTTTGGCGACAACTGTGAAATGGTCGTCCGATATACTGGCGATTTCGTAAGTACCCCACTCGAAAGTGGAGTCGGTAGCGAATGCGGTTATCTGCTTCGCACCGATAAATTTCGGACGCTGAATCCCTCTCGAAACAGGCATATCCCAAAATGATTTGGCTGTCTGAGAAATTTCCTGCACTCCCTGCATAAGACTGTTAAATTCCATAAGTAATACTCTGCGTTCTATATCAAAGTCGGCAAGAAGATATTCGTATTGACCGTAAACTTTGCTGTGGAAAAGTTCATTTTGAGTCTTCACATCGTCAATTACATACCAGCCGATAGCGGTCATTATCAGAATTCCGAAGATGGCGATTCCGACTACTAACGTTGATGATCTTTCCTGGTTCATAAAACGGCTCCTATTGTATATCTTTCTATTTAATACTTTTTTAGTGTTTATTAGCGGCAGCTGTTAAGCTGCCGCTAACAGATTATTGTTATCTCTCTTATGGCAGCGTTATTGTGGGAGTACCCGAAACGCCCTGCTGCGTAATGCTTGCTACAATTATGACGCCTTCATTGGCTCCTGTCGCGGTTACCGTGAAACTTGTTGCCGTAACCGCTGACATAATGATGTTACCGTTAGCATTTGACGAATCAGCCCCGAATGTAGTCACGTCTGTGACGCCGACGAACGTTCTGTTTCCGCCTCCCAAAGCAGAGGGTTTACGCCAGTAAGATGCGGCTGAGGCTGCCACCGCATTAACGTCCTGTAATAGAGCGTCCCGTTCCGCGTTCACGGCGCCCGTGGTAAACATATTTATGCCTACGATCACCGCCACACCGACGATGATGGTTCCCAGGACAATGAGTAGTAATTGTTGTTGTCCCATTAGTTTACTCCTTTCAGATTTATTTCAATAATTTTCATCGAAGGCAAAACGCTATCTGTGGAAAATTCAGTTCCCATCAGTATCCGTATCCTGCTCTTTCCCGCCTGACTGTATTATTCATATTTTTCATTTTCCTTCTCATTTTTCAGTTGCTGCAAATATGATAGTTATTCAGATAACGAGGTATGACGCAAAGCACATTTTACACGATTTAAGCGTTTTACACTGTTTTGTGTGATTATCGTCAACTTATTAGCACTATTAATGTTAGCCAAGTCACATTTTGCCACCACAGATTGGAGGAAAGAGTCTCCCGCTGCTTGAAGGTTTTGTTCCAATATCCCTATTATCACTGATGTCGCCATAAGAATTACTATCGGATCAAAGTGAATTATTATGAGATATCTCTCTATTATTGGTGAATTAAATCTTGACTATGACTAAATTATATTTGAGATTACTTGGCTGTAGCGCCACCATAGCTCAGATGGAAGAGCAGCTGATTTGTAATCAGCAGGTCGCGGGTTCGATTCCTGCTGGTGGCTCCACATGGAGGTGTGGCCGAGTGGTTAAAGGCGACAGACTGTAAATCTGTTGGCGTATGCCTACGGTGGTTCGAATCCATCCGCCTCCACAGTAATTTGCTCGAAGTAAATGCGGGAGTAGCTCAATGGTAGAGCCCTGGCCTTCCAAGCCAGCCATGCGAGTTCGATTCTCGTCTCCCGCTCCATTTTTTCTCTCCCCTTGAGGGGAGTACCTCGCAGAGGGGAGGGGTGTGACCGTTTAGTAACTCAAAATATTAAAATATTTTCAGAATCACACCCTCTCCCGATAGATCGGGATAAACTCACCTCCCTCCAGGGAGGAGATACTTCGCTTCCCGCCCGACATCAGTCGGGCAGACGCTCAGAATGACGAGCTACTTGATTGAAACCACCCCTTCTTTCGGCTCCGCCGAAATTCACCCCTCCTTTAAAAGAAGGGGATATTGAGCTGTTTTCAAAACCCGCACCGCATTTATCAGAAAATCGCACTCAAAAGTGCGAAGATTTACCCGAATTTATCAATTCATTTCAGTATGATGGAAAAATAATCAAATTTATTTTAATTTCGGTACTTTTTTACTTGACTGATAACGTTACCCTTTATACCTTTTGCAGCTGTCTTATATGGGTGGTTTTTTGGATTATTTTAAGGCAGTTGAAATGCGAATTTTTGGGCAATTTGCCCACGTAGCTCAGTCGGTAGAGCACGTCCTTGGTAAGGACGGGGTCACCGGTTCAAATCCGGTCGTGGGCTCTTACCTTGGACTGAGAAATACAACAGCAGCCTGCGCGATACGGGTCAGGCGAGGAGGAGATAGATGGCTAAGGAAAAGTATGAGAGGACCAAGCCACACGTAAACATCGGAACGATCGGTCATGTGGATCACGGTAAGACCACACTGACCAGCGCCATTACAATGTATTTGAGTAAGAAAGGTTTAGCGGACGAACGTTCGTTTGATTCCATAGATAACGCGCCTGAAGAGAAAGAGCGCGGCATCACTATCGCCACGGCGCACGTTGAGTATGAGACGGAAGAGCGTCATTACGCTCACGTAGATTGCCCCGGTCATGCCGACTATATCAAGAATATGATAACGGGAGCCGCCCAGATGGACGGCGCTATCTTGGTAGTATCCGCGGCTGACGGTCCTATGCCTCAGACGAGAGAGCATGTGCTTTTAGCCCGTCAGGTCAACGTCCCCTCCATAGTTGTATTTTTAAATAAAACCGATATGGTTGACGACCCGGAGCTTATCGAGCTCGTAGAGCTTGAACTGCGGGAGCTTCTCAACAAGTACGAGTTCCCGGGCGATGATATACCGATAATACAGGGCAGCGCGCTTGACGCTCTTAACAATCCTGATGACGCTGAGAAGACCAAATGCCTGCAGGAGTTGCTTGACGCAGTTGATTCCTATATACCCATACCCGAGCGGGAGATAGATAAACCGTTCCTGTTGCCTATAGAAGATGTATTCTCAATAACGGGGCGCGGAACGGTAGGCACAGGCAGGATAGAGCGCGGTGTTGTAACGGTAGGCGACGAGATGGAGCTTGTGGGTCTTGACGCGGATAAGAAGATGACAATCACAGGTGTTGAGATGTTCAGGAAACTTCTTGACCGTGGAGAGGCAGGCGATAACGTCGGTCTCCTGATGCGCGGAGTTGACAAGGAATACCTGAAGCGGGGAATGGTAGTAGCCAAACCGGGTTCGATCAAGCCTCATACGAAGTTCAGGGGCGAGATATATATCCTGTCGAAAGACGAGGGCGGTCGTCACACGCCGTTCTTCAAAGGTTACAGACCGCAGTTTTACTTCCGCACAACGGACGTAACGGGTCTTGTGAAGCTTCCCGATGGGAGCGAGATGGTAATGCCGGGCGATAACGTGAACCTTGAAGTTGAATTGATATCGCCAATCGCAATGGAGAAGGAACTCAGGTTCGCAATCCGCGAGGGCGGACATACAGTCGGCGCAGGCGTAGTAACAGAGATAATAGAATAGTTTATGAGGGATAAAATAACTCTTGAATGTACCGTATGCAATCATCGGAACTACGATACTACGAAAAATAAAAGTCTTCATCCTGACAGGGTAGAGCATAAAAAGTATTGCAGATTTTGCTTGAAGCATACGCAGCACAAAGAGACCAAGTAAGCTTATGAGTGTTTATAGGCCTGTAGCTCCAATTGGTAGAGCGCCGGTCTCCAAAACCGGATGTTGTGGGTTCGAATCCCCCCAGGCCTGCACAGAAGAGATGGCGAAATAGAAAGTGATTGAAAGAATAAAAAATTTCTTTATCGGCGTAGTGTTTGAAATGAGAAAAGTCTCATGGCCCAGCTGGGAAGAGCTGAAAGGTTCTACTATTGTAGTGCTTGTTCTTTCCGGAGTGCTGGCCGTTTTTTTATTGACAGTCGACACAATTTTAGTTGGGATCGTCGGAGCATTGCTTCGATAAAAGGTAATTAAGGAGATGGCTGCGAAAAAGAATATTGAAAATGAAACCCCCGAATCCGAAGTGATTCAGGATGAGGCGGTTGAAGTTGAGGAAAAGGTAGAGGATGAGACTCAAGCCGAAACTGAAACTGAGGCGGAACCCGAGGAAGTAACAGAAGCTGAAGTTGAAGAAGAATCTGAAACTGAGGAAGTAGCAGAAGCTGAAGTTAAAGAAGAATCTGAAACTGAGGAAGTAGCAGAAGCTGAAGTTGAAGAAGAATCTGAAACTGAGGAAGTAGCAGAAGCTGAATCTGTTCCTTATATATCACCGGATGAGCCTGTAGCGCCAGTACCGCACGCTGCCGAAGAAGC
This sequence comes from Candidatus Neomarinimicrobiota bacterium, assembly GCA_022573815.1. Taxonomy (NCBI): domain Bacteria; kingdom Pseudomonadati; phylum Fidelibacterota; species Fidelibacterota bacterium. Next base: position 46,225 of record JACZTG010000013.1, on the reverse strand, counting down.
AGATGCCGACGGCGAAGAAGACGATGAAGAAAAAATTGATGTTGATAGGGCAAAATGGTATACCATCCGGACGTTCAGCGGGCAGGAGCGAAAGATATTGGAATCTCTTCTTGCGACTATAAAGCGCGAGGGAATGGAAGACAGGATTTTTCAGGTACTCGTTCCAACCGAGAATGTTGTTGAGATGCGAGACGGGAAAAAACGCCACAGAGTAAAAGTGAATTTTCCCGGTTATGTACTCATTCAGATGGACCTTGATAAGGAAACTCAATTCCTGGTGGAAGACGCTTACGGCGTTTTAAATTTTATCGGGCCGGGAAATAAACCGCAGGCTCTCGGGCAAAATGAAGTAAGAAGAATACTTGGAGACGCAAAAGATAAGGGTAAGGGAGCCGGTATGGCAGCGCCGTACGCGGTGGGAGATACCATCAAGGTGGTTGACGGACCGTTCAACGACTTTTCCGGTTACGTTCAAGAGATAAATCAAGAGAAACAGAAAGTTAAAGTTATGGTTTCCATATTCGGCAGGGCAACACCTGTCGAGCTTGACTTTCTTCAAGTACAAATAGAGAAGTAGAGGACTATGGCTAAAACAGTAGAAGCAAAAATTACGTTGCATATTCAAGGTGGGGCGGCGTCGCCGGCTCCTCCTGTGGGACCTGCTCTCGGAGCGCACGGCGTAAATATAATGGAATTTTGCAAGGCATATAATTCGCGGACAGAAAAGATGCGCGGCTATATCGTGCCCGCAAAATTGACGATATATACAGACCGGACATTTACATTTATAACGAAAACTCCTCCCGCATCCGACCTTCTGCTGAAGGCGGCGAAGATACAGAAAGGTTCGGGTGAACCGAACAAAGAGAAAGTTGCGGATATAAAAAAGGAAGATGTCCGAAAGATCGCCGAGATGAAAATGGTTGACCTTAACGCAAACAGTATAGATCAGGCGATGAAGATAATCGCCGGTACCGCGAGAAGTATGGGCATCCTTATAGAGGGCGAATAAGATGACACGTTCGAGACGATATAAAGAGAACTTCGAAAAGATAGACAGGATGGAAAAATATTCGCTGACGGACGCGATAAAACTACTGAAGGGATTCAGCACTTCAAAATTTGACGAGACGGTGGAATTATCCATAAATCTCGGCGTAGATCCGAAGCACGCCGAACAGCAGATAAGAGGGACGGTATCTCTGCCGCACGGAATCGGTAAAGACATAAAAGTTGTCGCTATCGCCAAAGGCGAAAAGCAAAAAGAGGCCACCGAAGCCGGCGCCGATATGGTCGGATTTGAAGATATTCTTGAAAAGATAAACGGCGGTTGGACTGATGCCGACGTTATTGTCGCCACTCCGGATACTATGGCAGAGCTTGGAAAGCTGGGAAGGATACTTGGGCCGCGCGGACTAATGCCTAATCCCAAGAGCGGAACGGTGACAATGGATATAGGAAAAGCCGTAAAAGAATTGAAAGCGGGAAGATTGGAACTGAGAACGGACAAATTCGGAGTTGTTCATACTCCCGTAGGAAAAATGTCGTTCGATGAAGATAAACTTGCGGATAACATTAAAAGTCTTGTAGGCGCAATCGTACGTTTGAAACCGGTAGCCTCCAAAGGAATATATTTCCAGTCGATGACTTTATCGTCATCAATGGGACCCGGTATCAAAGTAGATAAATTGTCGGCGGGAGCTAAATAAATTTAATATTCACTGATGGAGAGTATGATAGATGCCTAATCCTCAAAAAGAAGAAATCGTCAAGGAACTTACGGAAAAATTAAGTAAGGCGACGGGGATATATATAACGGACTTCACGGGATTGACAGTGGAAGAAGCTGTGGAATTCCGAAGGAAACTCGGCGCTGTTGGGGTTGAATATCGCGTGGCTAAGAACACATTGATAGATTTAGCGGCCAAGGGAGCGAAAATTGAGGGACTGTCAGAATATTTGGTAGGGCCTACCGGGATAGCTTTAAGCTATGAAGACCCTGCCACTCCGGCGAAGGTAATCAGCGATTTCACTAAAGAGCATGATAAGATGGAAGTAAAAGCCTGCTGGTTTGACGGTGAGATATTCGGCGCTGATAAATTTAGTGAGATAGCGAAATTACCGTCACGAGACGAGCTCTTTAGCCGTCTCCTGGGTGATCTGCAAAGTCCGATGAGGACGCTTGCGGCAACGCTTCAAGCTTCGATGACGAACCTTGTCGGTGTATTAGACGCTTTTAAGAGTAGTAAGCAGGAATAAAATTTGAAATTTATAAACATGATAATTAGGAGGAAATTCTAATAATGGCAACCATCAAAAAGGATGATGTGCTCACATATCTTGAAAAGGCAAATATGCTCGAAGTTTCCGAGCTGATTGCGGACATTGAAGAAAAATTCGGCGTAACGGCAGCAGCACCGGTAGCAGTAGAGGCAGCAAGCGGCGGCGGAGAAGAGGCAGTTGCGGAAAAGACCGAATTCAATGTTGTTTTGACAGAGATAGGAGGCCAGAAGATACAGGTAATTAAAGCTGTTAGAGCGATGACGGACTTAGGATTGACCGAGGCGAAAGATGTCGTTGATAAAGCCCCGGGCAACGTTCTTGAGGGAGTAACAAAAGAGGAAGCAGAGAAAGCAAAAGCAACTTTAGAAGAGGCAGGCGCCACAGTAGAGCTGAAATAAAAAGCCGTCTCTTGCATAATAAACTTAATTTTCAAGTGACATACCGCAAGGAGGAACCTTCTTGAAGAGAGTAAAAGGTCAATACCTTGCCAGGCAGTCCTTTTCGAAGTTTGAATCATCTGTAGAGATGCCCAATCTTCTTGACATTCAGTTGGAATCGTACGAAGAATTCCTGCAAATGAAGGTCACGCCAGAAAATCGCGAAAGTAAAGGACTCCAGGCAGTATTCGAAACAATTTTTCCGATTGAGGATTCTCGAGGCAATTATAAGCTCGAGTACGTCAATTATTTTTTAGGATTACCAAAATATACAATAGAGGAATGTCAGGACAGGGGAATGTCTTACGCCGTGCCCCTCAAGGCGAACCTACGTCTTTCCGTATCGAGTGAAGAAGAGACCGGTAAGATAGAAGAGGTCATCGAGCAGGGCGTATTTTTCGGAAACGTTCCCTATATGACAGAAAGCGGAACTTTTATCATCAACGGCGCCGAGAGAGTAATTGTAAGTCAGCTTCACCGTTCACCGGGCGTATTCTTCGATGAGAGTATCCATCCGAACGGAACAAGACTGTATTCCGCGCGGATTATACCTTTCCGCGGCTCGTGGGTAGATTTTACCACCGACATAAATGACGCTCTGTTCGCACTTATAGACAGACGAAAGAAGTTCCCCGTTACGACACTTCTGAGGGCAATCGGATATTCGACAAATGTGGATATACTTGAGCTCTTCGGGATGGTGCAGGAAGTTAAATTATCCAGCAAAACGATATCCAAAGAGTATGACAGGCGCTTAGCCGAGGATATCGTAAATAAGGATACGGGCGAAATATTAGCGGAAACAGGGGCGACATTAGATAAGGATTTAGTCGCTATCCTGAAAAAGGAAAAGATCAAGTCAGTAAATCTTGTATCGCCTTCGGATGAAAAAGACGCCGAAGTCATAATGAACACGCTGGCTAAAGATACTTCTAATGACGAAGAATCGGCATTACGTCTCATCTACAAACAGCTGCGTTCAGGCGAGCCGCCGAATCTTGAGACGGCGAGGAAATTCGTTGACAGATTATTCTTCAGCCCGGCGAAATATGATTTAGGAAGTGTGGGACGTTATCGTATCAACAAACGATTCGATCTTGATATTCCATACGACACAACGGTTCTCACAAGAGAAGATATTGTCGCTATTCTCAAGCATCTGCTGAAGGTGAAGAAAGGCGACGAAGCGACAGATGATATTGATCATCTTGGAAACAGAAGAATTAAAACCGTTGGCGAGCAGCTCGGCAATCAGTTCAGCATTGCGTTTGCCCGCACGGCAAGGACTATCAGAGAACGGATGAACGTCACCGATGCGGAGTCGCTTACTCCCAGCGAATTGATAAATTCGAGGATAATTACTTCTGTTATCAACACGTTTTTCGGCACGAGCCAACTCTCGCAATTTATGGATCAGACAAATCCATTGTCGGAGCTGACGCATAAAAGGAGACTCAGCGCGCTTGGACCGGGTGGATTGACGAGAGAGCGAGCGGGATTTGAAGTTCGCGATATTCATTATACCCATTACGGAAGACTCTGTCCTATTGAAACACCTGAAGGTCCGAACATCGGACTTATCTCCTCTCTTTGTACGTTCGCGAGGATAAATACTTTAGGTTTCATCGAGACGCCTTATAGAGTCATATCTCATAACGGGAAATCGAAAGTAACCGATAAGATAAATTATCTTACGGCTGATGACGAAGATAAAAACTTGATCGCTCAGGCGAGTGCGCCGTTGGACAAGAATAACCATTTCGTGGATAATACCACGCGGGTGAGGCTTAAATCGGATTATCCGGTTGTTCCCGTAAAGGACGTTAGTTTTATGGACGTTTCGCCGTATCAGATTGTCAGCGCGGCGGCGGCGCTCATTCCATTCCTTGAGCATGATGATGCCAATAGAGCTCTGATGGGTTCAAATATGCAGCGTCAGGCTGTACCGCTCCTAAGACCGAGTACTCCAATTGTAGGAACCGGAATGGAGCGAATAGTCGCGATGGACTCGAGGGCCATAGTTCTTTCTGATGTAAACGGAACAGTGGAGCGGGTTACCGCACAGAAAATCACTATTCGCACTCCGATAAGTAAATCGGAAGATCTCCACAAGTTGGATGATGATGGAATGAAGGAATTTAATCTTACCAAGTTCCTGAGAACAAATCAGGATACTTGTATCAATCAGAAACCGTTGGTAAAGGTAGGCGACAAAATCAAAAAAGGCGATATTATCGCAGACGGCGCGGCTACCGATAGAGGCGAACTCGCTCTCGGACAGAATATTCTTGTAGCGTTCATGCCCTGGCACGGATACAACTATGAAGATGCTATTGTAGTGAGCGAACGGCTCGCGAGAGACGATGTATTCAGCTCATTGCATATAGAGGAATATGAACTTCAGGTCAGGGATACTAAACGAGGCGAAGAAGAGCTGACACGGGAAATCCCCAATGTCAGTGAAGAAGCAACGAGAAATCTTGATGAAAGCGGAGTAATCCGTGTCGGAGCGGAAGTCGAACCGGGTGATATTCTTGTCGGTAAGGTTACGCCGAAGGGCGAGACAGACCCGACTCCGGAAGAGAAGCTTCTCAAAGCCATCTTCGGTGAAAAAGCGGGAGATGTTAAAGACGCATCGCTTAAGGCTTCGCCCGGAGTTTACGGTGTAGTGGTCGATACGAAGGTCTTTACCCGTAGAAGCAAAGACTTCAGGAAAGAGGAGAAACAGAAATCTATCAAATTGAAAGCGAGCTACAAACGACGTTTGAAATGGCTCGAACAATTACGTAACGAAAAGTTGGTTTTAATCCTCGAGGGATTGAAATGCTCCGGCTTAAAAGACAAGGAAACAGGTAAGAGCATTCTGAAGACAGGGTTAGAATATACTAAGGATAGGATTGAGACTACTGACTTCAGTCTCGCCAGCAGAGAAAACCCGTGGACAAGCGATGATAAAGCGAACGAGACGACTTTCCTATTAATGGATAATTATGAGGGTCGGGTGGCTGAGATAAATGGCGATCTGGAAAGGGAGCTTTTCAAACTGAAAGCAGGCGATGACCTGCCTCCCGGAATTATCCAGCTGGTTAAGGTATATATAACTTCCAAACGGAAAATATCCGTCGGCGATAAGATGGCGGGACGACACGGAAACAAGGGCGTAGTTGCAGAGATAGTCCCTATCGAAGATATGCCTTTCCTTGCGGACGGAACGCCTGTGGATATGATATTGAATCCGCTTGGAGTGCCGTCGCGTATGAACCTGGGACAGATTTACGAGACTCTTCTCGGTTACGCCGGATATAAATTGGGCGTGCATTACGAGACGCCGGTGTTCGACGGCGCGACGGTAGAGGAAGTATTGGAAGAACTTACGAAAGCGGGTATCGCCGAGGATGGAAAGACCGTCCTCTACGACGGTATCACGGGAGATAAATTCGATCAGAGAGTAACTGTCGGAAAAATCTATATGTTGAAACTCTCCCATCTTGTGGACGATAAGATGCACTCTCGTTCTACGGGACCTTACTCGCTCATAACACAGCAGCCGTTAGGCGGAAAAGCGCAATTCGGCGGACAGCGATTCGGAGAAATGGAAGTTTGGGCTTTGCAGGCATACGGAGCGGCATACACGCTTCAGGAGATGTTAACGGTTAAGTCAGATGACGTAGAAGGAAGATCAAAAGCATACGAAGCGCTCGTTAAAGGACAAAACCTGCCAAAACCCGGCATACCGGAATCTTTCAATGTGCTATTGCGCGAATTGATGGGATTAGGCATTGATGTGGAGCTTAAATAAAATTGAAAACGATTCTGATTTACCCCATAGGAGGTTAGATTGGCATATATAAAACCGAGACAGGCGAAATTTAAAGAAAATTTTACAGAGATAGTAATATCCCTGGCTTCTCCTGACTCTATATTATCACGGTCGTACGGGGAAGTATTAAAACCTGAAACGATTAACTACAGGACATACAAGCCGGAGAAAGACGGACTCTTCTGCGAAAAAATCTTCGGACCGGTGAAAGATTGGGAATGCCATTGCGGGAAGTACAAGAGACCGCGTTACAAAGGAATCATTTGCGACCGGTGCGGAGTGGAAATCACCCGTAAGAAAGTTCGCCGTGAGCGGATGGGACATATCACCCTTGCGGTACCCATAGTTCATATCTGGTATCTCAGATCTATTCCGAGCAAGATAAGCTATGTTCTCGGAATGTCTGTAAAAGAGCTTGAGAAGATAGTTTACTACGAAAATTATGTAGTATTAGAACCGGGTATCTCTTCGTTCGAGAAGAATGAATTGATCACCGAAGAACAATACAACGAAGCGGTGGAAGAGTTAGGCGAAGAGGCTGCCTCCGGAGATAACGCAATAATTATCGACACCGGCGGAGAAGCAATTCGCAAGATGCTTGCCGCTATTGTGATACCGGAACTCGCTACCGAACTTGCCGATAAAGTCGCGAACGAAACTTCGGTGCAGCGGAAGACCGATGCCTTGAAGCGACTCCGCGTCGTGAAAGCATTTGAAGAAAAAGAAGAGAAGAAGCTGAACAAGCCGGAGTGGATGGTGATGAATATCATTCCTGTTATTCCGCCCGAGCTCAGACCTCTTGTCCCGCTTGACGGCGGAAGGTTTGCGACAAGCGACCTTAACGATCTATACCGACGCGTAATAATCCGTAACAACAGATTGAAACAGCTTATGGAAATACGCGCGCCGGAAGTAATTTTGAGAAACGAGAAACGGATGCTCCAGGAATCTGTAGATTCGTTATTCGATAACAGTCGCCGCAGAACAGCGGTGAGAAGCGGTACCCGCAGACTGCTGAAGAGCCTTTCAGATATGCTCAAAGGAAAACAGGGCAGGTTCCGTCAGAATCTTCTCGGTAAGAGAGTGGATTATTCCGGCAGGTCGGTAATTGTCGTCGGTCCGGATCTCCAACTCCATCAATGCGGATTACCAAAAGAGATGGCGATAGAATTATTCAAGCCGTTTATCATCCACAAGCTTATTGAAAAAGGCTATCAACGCACCGTAAAGGGCGCCAAGAAGATGGTGGAAAATAAGGAACCGCAAGTCTGGGATGTCCTTGAAGAAGTAGTAGAAGATCATCCGATAATGCTCAACAGAGCTCCTACCTTACATAGGTTGGGAATTCAGGCGTTTCAGCCCGTATTGGTTGACGGAAGAGCAATTCGGATTCACCCTCTTGTCTGTGCGGCGTTCAACGCCGACTTTGACGGAGATCAAATGGCGGTTCATGTGCCGCTTTCGCTCGAAGCACAAATGGAAGTACGCGTGCTGATGTTAGCAAGTCATAATATCCTTTCACCGGCGCACGGAATGCCGATTGCGCTTCCTTCGCAGGATATGGTATTAGGATGTTATTATCTTACAAAAACATTGCCCGGCGCGAAAGGCGAGGGAATGAATTTCAGCTCACCCGAAGAAGCGTTGATCGCATATGATCATGAGCACGTGAGTCTGCACGCAATCATAAATGTTCGTAAAGACGGCGCGATGTTAGAGACCACACCCGGTCGTTTGATATTCAACACTGTCGTTCCGAAAGAATTGGATTACGTCAACAGAGTCGTCACCAAGAAACATTTAGAAAAGATTGTGGGCGAAGCGTTCAGAATTTCCGGTAACTATGAAACAGTAACGTTCCTTGACGGTTTAAAGAAACTCGGATTCAAGTTTGCCACTTCGGGCGGTATCTCGTTCGGTCTCGGTGATGTGGTAATTCCGCCGGAGAAAGACGAGCTTATTGAAGCTGCCCGGAAGCAGGTAAAGCAGATTATGGCTCAGTATGAGGCGGAAATTATTACCGACGGCGAACGGTATAATAAAGTTATCGATATTTGGACTTCCACGAGTCTCAAGATCGGCGACGCTATGATGAAACATTTAGAGGAATCGGACCATGGATTCAACCCTGTCTATATGATGTCGGATTCCGGCGCGAGAGGTAACAGGGAACAGATTCGTCAGCTCGCGGGTATGCGTGGTCTTATGGCGAAGCCGCAGAAGAGTCTTGTCGGTGGAACCGGTGAGATCATCGAAAACCCGATTACATCCAATTTCAAAGAAGGTCTGACCGTTCTTGAGTATTTCATTTCCACTCACGGAGCGCGAAAAGGTCTTGCGGATACGGCGCTTAAAACAGCTGATGCCGGTTACCTGACACGCCGACTTGTGGACGTGGCTCAGGATATGGTTATCAACATAGAAGATTGCAGAACTATCCGCGGAATTGCCATCTCCGCTCTCAAAGAGGGAGAGGAAGTCAAAGAGCTCCTGAAAGACAGAATATTGGGAAGAGTAGCGCTTGACGATGTTTATGATCCGATTACGGATGAATTTTTAATCAAAGCAGGCGTTGAAATTACCGAAGAAATAGCCGAATCTATCGAAGGCAGGTCTGTGGAAACGGTGGCAATCCGTTCCGCTCTCACTTGCGAAGCGAAACGCGGTCTCTGCGCGAAATGCTACGGAAGAAATCTTACAACAGGTAAGATGGTCGTTGTTGGAGAGGCGGTAGGTGTTATGGCTGCCCAAAGCATCGGCGAACCGGGAACTCAGCTTACATTGAGAACTTTCCACGTGGGTGGCGCGGCGAGCGTTATTGCCTCTAAGACGGAGATGCACTCCAAAGTCCAGGGAATTGTACAATATGACAAGAACTTCAAAGCTACCAAAATGCGGAAAGAGGGTAAAATCGCCCTTTTGCGTAATTCGCAAATCCATATTGTAAATGACAACGGACAAAATCTTGTTAACTATAACGTGCCTTACGGCGCGAGCGTACTTAAAGAAGATGGAGATACAATCGAAAAGGATGAGGTCCTTTTCAAATGGGATCCGGATATGGATGTCATCATCGCTCAGGAAGACGGTAAAATCAGGTTTGTGGATATCGAAGAAGGTCTTACACTGCGGGAAGAAGCGGATGAAGCGGGTAGAAAACAACGGTTCATCATTGAGTCCCGCGACAAGAAACTGATTCCGAAAATCGAGATTATCGGAAAAGGAAAGACAGATGATACAAGCGCGCGGCTTCCCGTTCGTTCGCAATTGATGGTAATCGAAGGAGAGAATGTCAAGCAGGGCGACATCCTTATTAAGAAACGCCGTGAGAGTCGAAAAGCAGGCGATATTACAGGCGGTCTTCCACGCGTGGCAGAACTCTTTGAGGCGAGACAGCCGAAAGAGCCGGCAGTTGTTACCGAAATTGACGGATTCGTCAGCTACGGTAAGATCAGACGAGGAGTTCAGGAGATAATTATCAAGGGTTCGGAGGAAGAAGAGAAGAAATATAACGTTCCTTATGGTAAGCACGTACTCGTGCATCCGGGCGATACCGTTTATGCCGGTGATGCACTCTCGGAAGGGTCTATCGCGCCGCAGGATATTCTGCATATCAAAGGCCCGAGAGAGGTACAGGAATATTTAGTTAATGAGATCCAGGCTGTTTACCGTTTTCAGGATGTACGAATCAACGATAAGCATATAGAAATCATAGTCAGGCAGATGATGCAGAAGGTAGAAGTTGAAGAACCCGGCGACACCGATTATCTCGAAGGCGACAAAATAAATAAGATATTATTCAACGAAGAAAATGCCCTGATAGAAGAAATGGTCGTGGTAACCGATTCAGGCGATTCCAAGATTCAGCCGGGAGAGATTATGGATAAGGACAGGTTCAAACAGACAAACGATCGTCTGAAAAAAGTTGATAAAGCTCCTATGAAATCCACTCCCGCAAAACAGGCAACCTCCAGACCATTGCTGCTGGGTATTACAAGAGCGTCTTTGAACACGGAGAGCTTCATTTCCGCCGCGTCTTTCCAGGAAACGACGAGGATTCTCACAGACGCCGCCGTTGCGAGTAAAGTTGACCCGCTCAGAGGACTGAAAGAAAACGTCATAATGGGTCGCCTTATTCCCGCCGGAACAGGCAGTATCAACGTCAAAGATATTAATTTGCTTGTGGAAGAGGATGAGGATACGGGAGTCAGCGATCAGATATCCGAAATGGAAAAAAAGGAATCGGAGGCGGTTGAGTAGAAAGTGAATAATAGTGCCGAAAAAGTATTGACAATAACGTCAATTCTATTACCTTTATTTGGCTTTACAAGAAATGAATAAAAAAGGATGAAATGCCGACAATAAGTCAACTTATAAGGAAGGGTCGCTCAGCGCAGAAGAAGAAAACTTCGGCTCCGGCGCTCGGCGGTTCGCCTCAGAAAAGAGGGGTTTGCACGCGGGTATATACAACCACTCCGAAAAAGCCGAATTCCGCTTTACGGAAGGTGGCTCGTGTGCGTCTTACCAACGGGTTTGAAGTGACAGCCTACATTCCGGGCGAAGGACATAATCTTCAGGAGCATTCAATCGTACTGATTGAGGGCGGAAGAGTCAAAGACCTACCGGGAGTCAGGTATCATATTATCCGCGGAACGCTGGACGCAAGCGGTGTTGATGACAGAAGAACAAGCCGCTCACGTTACGGCACTAAAAAACCGAAAGCATAAGATATGTCGAGACGAAGAAGACCCGAAAAGAGAACGATACTTCCCGACCCGAAGTTCGACGATCTTGTAGTAAGCAAGTTCATCAATAACATTATGCTGAAGGGAAAGAAAAGCATAGCCGAAACAATTTTTTATGACTCCCTGGATTTGATCGGTAAAAAGCTCAAATCCAATGAGCCTTTGGAAGTGTTCAAAAAAGCGCTGGAAAATGCCACACCGATGTTGGAAGTACGCTCAAGGAGGATCGGCGGCTCCACATATCAGGTTCCTATAGAGATAAACCCTAAGCGGAAACAGGCTTTGGCGATGAGATGGCTTATAGTATTTGCCCGATCAGGCGGCGGCAAAAGTATGGCAGAGCGATTGGCAAACGAATTGATGGCGGCTTTTAAGAATGAAGGCGCCACCATAGAGAAGAAGAAAAACACACATAAGATGGCAGAAGCTAACAAGGCTTTCGCTCACTTCAGAATATAAGGAAATCAGCAGTAGATAATGGCGGTTAAAGATTTAAGTAAAGTTCGCAATATAGGCATTATGGCGCACATAGACGCCGGGAAGACCACAACTACAGAGCGAATTCTGTTTTATACGGGGAAACTTCATCGGATGGGCGAAGTTCATGACGGAGCCGCCACGATGGATTGGATGGAGCAGGAAAAAGAGAGAGGCATAACCATAACGAGCGCCGCAACTTCGTGCGAGTGGGAGGGTCACAAGATAAATATTATCGATACTCCCGGTCATGTAGATTTCACTATGGAAGTAGAGCGGTCATTGCGGGTGCTTGACGGCGCTGTCGCATTGTTCTGCGCAGTGGGCGGCGTGGAGCCGCAGTCCGAGACGGTCTGGAATCAGGCGAATAAATATGAAATTCCGAGAATAGCTTTTGTTAACAAGATGGACAGAGTAGGAGCCGATTTCAATTATGTAGTTGATATGATGAAGGAAAGACTCGACGCGAATCCGCTTCCTATAGTTCTTCCTCTTGGCGAGGGAGAAATGTTTAACGGGATCATCGACCTGTTAGAAATGAGAACCGTTATTTATAATCTCGGTTCACAGGGGATGAACTACGATTACGGTGAAATCCCCAACGACCTGATAGAAAATGCTCAAACCGCGCGGAAGCATCTTATAGAAGAGGCTGCGACTTACGACGATCATCTGTTGGAAGATTATTTAGAAGAGAAAGAGATAAGCACGGAGCGGGTATTAGCAGCGCTCAGGAAAGCAACTATCGCAAATCAGGTCATACCTGTTATCTGCGGCTCGGCATTCAAAAATCAGGGTGTGCAACGACTTTTAGACGCAGTAAATCATTTTCTCCCTTCTCCGTTGGATCTGCCTCCCACCAAAGGAATAGACCCGGACACGGGCGATGAAATCGAGCGAAAGGCGGATGACAGCGAACCGTTTAGCGCATTAGCCTTTAAGATAGTAACAGACCCGTTCGTGGGAAGATTGACTTATGTGAGAGTTTACTCCGGCACTTTTAAAAAGGGCAACACAGTTTATAATGTGAATACGACCAAAAAAGAAAGAGTCAGCAGGATTCTTCTGATGCATTCCAACAAGCGTGAAGATTTGGATGAAGTCGGCACGGGAGATATTTGTGCCATGGTAGGATTGAACAAAACGAAAACGGGCGATACCATCACAATGAAAGATAATCCTATCCTTCTCGAATCGATGCATTTCCCTGAACCGGTCATCGCTGTCGCAGTTGAGCCGGTATCAAAAGCAGACCAGGATTCACTCTCTTTAGGATTAACGAAACTGTCCGAGGAAGATCCCACATTCCGGGTCAAGACCAACGAAGAAACCGGTCAAACGATTTTATCTGGAATGGGCGAGCTTCATCTTGAGATATTAGTTGACAGGCTTTTAAGAGAGTTCAATGTTCAGGCGAAAGTCGGTCGTCCGCAGGTCGCTTATAAAGAGACTATTACCAAAAAGGTTGAGGCGGAAGGCAAATTCATCCGTCAGAGCGGTGGTCGTGGACAATACGGGCATTGCAATATTATTATCGAGCCCAGCGAACCCGGAAAAGAATATGTATTTCACGATAAGATAGTCGGCGGCGCGATTCCAAAAGAATATATCTCAGCGGTCTCGCAAGGTATTCAGGAGGCATTGACCAACGGAGTTATCGCGGGATACCCGATGATAGACGTAGAGGTCACTTTAGTTGACGGCTCTTACCATGATGTGGATTCATCTGAAATAGCGTTCAAGATAGCAGGTTCAATGGCATTGAAAGCCGGAGCTAAGAAAGCCGCTCCCGTTTTGCTTGAGCCGATTATGGCAGTTGAAGTAGTCACTCCTGACGAATATCTCGGCGACTTAGTGGGGGACATTACGTCAAGACGCGGCAAAATCGAGAGTATGACGCCGCGTGGGAGCGCACAGGTCATCAAGGCGCAAGTTCCGTTAGCGCGAATGTTCGGTTACGCGACGGATTCAAGGTCTATGACACAGGGAAGAGCGGTATTCTCAATGCAGTTCTCAAAATATGAAAAGTTACCGAAACAGGTTGAAGAAAAAATACTTGAAAATGCAGGCGCAATAGATGCCGCCTGAGAAATACAACAGCAGCCTGCGCGATACGGGTCAGGTGAGGAGGAGATAGATGGCTAAGGAAAAGTATGAGAGGACCAAGCCACACGTAAACATCGGAACGATCGGTCATGTGGATCACGGTAAGACCACACTGACCAGCGCCATTACAATGTATTTGAGTAAGAAAGGTTTAGCGGACGAACGTTCGTTTGATTCCATAGATAACGCGCCTGAAGAGAAAGAGCGCGGCATCACTATCGCCACGGCGCACGTTGAGTATGAGACGGAAGAGCGTCATTACGCTCACGTAGATTGCCCCGGTCATGCCGACTATATCAAGAATATGATAACGGGAGCCGCCCAGATGGACGGCGCTATCTTGGTAGTATCCGCGGCTGACGGTCCTATGCCTCAGACGAGAGAGCATGTTCTTTTAGCCCGTCAGGTCAACGTCCCCTCCATAGTTGTATTTTTAAATAAAACCGATATGGTTGACGACCCGGAGCTTATCGAGCTCGTAGAGCTTGAACTGCGGGAGCTTCTCAACAAGTACGAGTTCCCGGGCGATGATATACCGATAATACAGGGCAGCGCGCTTGACGCTCTTAACAATCCTGATGACGCTGAGAAGACCAAATGCTTACAGGAGTTGCTTGACGCAGTTGATTCCTATATACCCATACCCGAGCGGGAGATAGATAAACCGTTCCTGTTGCCTATAGAAGATGTATTCTCAATAACGGGGCGCGGAACGGTAGGCACAGGCAGGATAGAGCGCGGTGTTGTAACGGTAGGCGACGAGATGGAGCTTGTGGGTCTTGACGCGGATAAGAAGATGACAATCACAGGTGTTGAGATGTTCAGGAAACTTCTTGACCGTGGAGAGGCAGGCGATAACGTCGGTCTCCTGATGCGCGGAGTTGACAAGGAATACCTGAAGCGGGGAATGGTAGTAGCCAAACCGGGTTCGATCAAGCCTCATACGAAGTTCAGGGGCGAGATATACATCCTGTCGAAAGACGAGGGCGGTCGTCACACGCCGTTCTTCAAAGGTTACAGGCCGCAGTTTTACTTCCGCACAACGGACGTAACGGGTCTTGTGAAGCTTCCCGATGGGAGCGAGATGGTAATGCCGGGCGATAACGTGAACCTTGAAGTTGAATTGATATCGCCAATCGCAATGGAGAAGGAACTCAGGTTCGCAATCCGCGAGGGCGGACATACAGTCGGCGCAGGCGTAGTAACAGAGATAATAGAATAGGGATATTAAATGGCGGGACAGACAATAAGAATCAGGCTCAAAGCCTATGATCATAAGCTTGTGGATAAATCCACAGCGTTGATTATGAAGACGGCAAGATCAACCGGAGCAGTTGTGTCCGGTCCAATCCCTCTCCCGACGCGCAGAACGATAATTACGGTTCTTCGCTCTCCGCATGTAAATAAAAAATCGAGAGAGCAGTTTCAGACGAAAATCCATAAGCGGCTGTTGGACATCTTGAATTCCACTCCTAAAACCGTTGACGCACTGATGAAGCTCGACCTTCCGTCGGGTGTAGATATTGAGATAAAGGTCTGAAATGGCTGGTCTGATAGGCAAAAAATTAGGTATGACACGTTTCTTTATGGAGGACGGAAAAAGTATTCCCGCTACTCTTATAGAAGTAGAAACGTGTGTTGTCACACAGATTAAAACCGATGAAATAGACGGCTACAACGCTGTTCAGATTGCCTATGATATTGTGAAGGAAAATAAATCCAAGAAACCGCAGCTGGCTATCTATAAGAAATTAGGAATAGAGCCGAGAAAGCATATGGCTGAATTTGAAGGTCCCATAACGGTTACGGATGGTGAAGAGGAAAAACCCGTTGAAGTCGGCGCGGAGCTGAATGTTGATCAGTTCAAGGAAGGCGAATTGGTAAAAATCTCGTCCAAATCCATAGGTAAGGGATTTGCCGGTGTTGTGAAAAGATATAATTTCGCAGGCGGTCCGAAAACTCACGGGCAAACCGATATGCACAGGTCACGCGGTTCGATAGGAGCAAGTTCTTATCCATCGAGAGTGTTCAAGGGGATGCGGATGGCAGGAAGAATGGGCGGGGATAAAGTAACGCTGAAGAAAATCCGCATATTGAAAATTGATTTAGAGAAAAATTTATTGTTAGTCAAGGGACCGGTTCCCGGAGCTATCAACGCTACAGTGAGAATTTGGAATTAGAATGAGGATAAACGTTTTAACAGCAAGCGGAGAAGACAGCGGGAAGAAAGTAAACCTGAACCCGCAAATCTTCGAAATAGAGCCAAACGACGACGCAATTTATTCTTCCGTAGTTGCCGAATTTGCTCATCTCAGACAGGGAAGCCGCGCTACGAAAAGCAAGGCTGAAGTTCAGGGAAGCGGAAGGAAACCGTGGCGTCAGAAAGGGACCGGGCGGGCGAGAGTCGGAACGATTCGAACTCCGATTTGGAGAGGCGGTGGTCATACATTCGCTATCAAACCGGGAGTCAGCCGTCATAAAGTAAACAAGAAAATCAGGCAATTAGCGCGGAAGAGCGCATTCTCACTGCACGCAAAGGCGGGAAGCATACGGATAGTCGAGGAGTTGAACTTTCAGGATACCAAAACCAAGCAGATGCGCAATTTACTTGCCGGACTCGATTTGACAGGAAGAAACAACCTTCTGCTGGTGAAGGAACTCAATGATAACGTTCTTTATGCGTCGAGAAACATACCGAATTTGATGGTTGTGAAAGCGGAATTCAGCTCCACATTAGACCTACTAAGCAGCAAATATCTCATTATAGAGACCGGAGCGGTAGAAACGTTGAACAAAGCATTTGATAAGCCGAGTAAGCCTGCTCCCGCCGAAGAGGTAGAATCCGAATGAAGAACAATATGCTTATCAGGCCGATAGTGACCGAAAAAATGCACAATCTTCAGGAAGCGAACAACAGTTACGCTTTTCAGGTTTCGGTGGAATCGAATAAATTGGAAATCAAAAAAGCGGTTGAAGAAAAATTCGGCGTAAGAGTCAAGAAAGTCAGGACTATGAATATAAAGGGGAAGACAAGAAACCTTTCCGTGAAAAGCGGAGGACGGACTATCAGAACGTCAGGTAAAAAACCGAATTGGAAGAAAGCGATAGTCACGCTGCTTGAAAATGAAACTATTGATATTTACGGTAACGAATCGCCGTAACAGAGTAAAAACAGATGCCTATAAAAAAATATAAACCGTCAACGCCTGCGCAAAGGTTTAAGACCACCTCCACATTTGAGGAGATTACTACCGATAAGCCTGAGAAGAGCCTTCTGAAAGTTCAGAAGAGAACAGGCGGAAGAAATAATCTCGGCAGAATGACAGCGCGTAGAAGAGGCGGCGGTCATAAAAAGAAGTACCGGATAATTGATTTCAGAAGAAATAAAACCGGAATTCCGGCTAAAGTTGCCACTATCGAATACGATCCGAACAGGTCGGCGAGAATCGCACTGCTGCATTACGTTGACGGAGAAAAACGATACATTCTTTGTCCTGTTGGATTAAAAGTGGGTGACGAAATTCAATCAGGCGCCGGCTCACCGTTGAAATCGGGCAATGCAATGCCTTTGAGCGATATTCCGAACGGTTCAATGGTTCATAATATTGAAATGACTTTAGGTAAAGGCGGACAGGCAGTCCGCAGCGCCGGAACTTCAGCTCAGGTGATGGCTAAAGAAGGGGATTACGTTCTCTTGAAATTGCCGTCAAGTGAAATCAGAATGGTGCGGAAAGAATGTTCGGCGACTATCGGTCAGGTAGGAAACAGGGATCACGAACTTATAGTTATCGGAAAAGCGGGACGTTCCCGTTGGCTCGGAAGACGCCCGAAAGTTCGAGGCGTCGCTATGAATCCCGTTGACCATCCAATGGGCGGTGGAGAAGGAAAATCTTCGGGCGGAAGGCATCCTGTTTCGCCGTGGGGAAAGCCGGCAAAAGGCGGCAAGACCCGCAGAAAGAAACATTCGGATAAATATATTGTTAAGCGGAGGTCGAAGTAGGATATGCCGAGGTCATTAAAAAAAGGTCCTTATATTGATGAGCGTCTCCTGAAGAAAATTCAGGAACTCAACAAAACGCGCGGGAAAAAAGTTATTCAGACGTGGTCCCGAAGGACAACGATTCCTCCGGATTTCGTTGGTCACACAATCGCGGTGCATAACGGAATTAAATTTATTCCGGTATATATATCGGAAAATATGGTAGGACATAAACTTGGCGAATTTTCACCAACGCGTACTTTCCGAGCTCACGCAGGAACTAAAAAAGACGCATCATCAAAGGTCAGATAGGGATGAACGCTAAAGCGATAAAAAAATATTCAAGGCAGGGAGCGCGGAAGGTAAGGCTTTTAGCCGACCTGATTAGAGGCAGAGATGTGGAAGACGCAATAAACATTTTGCATTTTTCAAAGAAAAAGGCTTCAACCGATTTAGAAAAGACGGTTCGCAGCGCGATAGCGAATCTTGTGAATTTGGAAGGCGGAAACGTGGACCCCGAAAATCTATTTGTGAAGGAAGTTTATATAGACGGCGGTCCGTCAATAAAAAGGTTTCGGCCGAGAGCAATGGGAAGAGCAACACCCATATTAAAGAGGACAGCTCATATGACCGTTATAGTAGCCACACCGGATGAGAGAACAAAGAAGGTAAGAGGTTAGGTATGGGACAGAAAGTACATCCTGTCGGTTTTAGACTCGGGTATGTGAAGACCTGGGATTCTAACTGGTTCGACGAAAAGAATTTCGCAGCGAAACTTAACGAAGATATTATGCTGCGGAAATATGTTTACAAACGACTGGTTAAAGCGGCAGTATCGAAGATACAAATCGAGCGTACCAACAAAAGGATTACGATAACGATTCATACCGCCAGACCCGGAATAGTTATCGGAAGTAAAGGATCGGAAGTTAATAAACTGCGCGAAGAGCTCAAAAAAATCACCGGCAGAGATGTGGCGGTCAATGTGAGCGAAATCAAACGACCGGAACTCGATGCTCTGCTTGTGGCACAAAATATCGCGCGTCAGTTGGAAGAAAAAGTTTCTCACAGACGAGCCATAAAGAAATCCATTATGTCCACGATGAGGATGGGAGCAGGCGGAATAAAGGTCGGAGCAGGGGGAAGACTGGGCGGTTCCGAAATGGGCAGAAGAGAACGTTTTCAAGAAGGCAGAGTACCGCTTCAAACACTCCGCGCTGAAATAGATTACGCAACGGCAACAGCGTTCACTACTTATGGAACCGTAGGCGTTAAAGTTTGGATTTACACAGGTGAAGTACAATTCAAGAAATCGGATGAGAATTAAAGAAAGATGTTAGAACCGAGGAAAGTAAAGCACAGAAAAGAGCAGCGCGGAAGAAATAAAGGTATGGCGCATCGAGGTTCGAAGGTCTCTTTCGGGACTTACGGCTTGAAAGCGTTGGAACCCGCCTGGATAACAGGAAGACAAATTGAAGCGGCGCGAGTCGCTATAACGCGTAAAGTAAAAAAACACGGCAAGCTCTGGATACGGATTTTCCCCAGCAAACCCGTCACGCTTAAACCTGCTGAAACCCGGATGGGTAAAGGAAAAGGTTCGCCCGAATATTTTGTCGCAGTAGTGAAGCCGGGACGAATATTATTTGAGATAGACGGTGTGGATGACGAGACCGCTCAGGAAGCGTTCAGACTCGGTTCGCACAAACTACCTATCAAGACAAAAGTGGTAAAGAGGTTAGAAGTATAGAAATGAAAAGTACCGAACTTAGAGAACTGACAAAAAAAGAAACCGAGATCAAGCTTATTGATTCTATTGAAGAACAGGATAATCTGCGATTTCAGCATTCGCTCAGGCAGCTTGAAAATGAGCAGCGGATAAAAGTAGTGCGCAGAGAGATAGCGCAACTTAAAACTTTATTGCAGGAAGAAAAATTAGGGAGTTATAAATTTCCCGGCACCGTCGAGGATGAAGGCAAGGAGAGCAAGAAGTGAGCGATAGCGGAAGAAGAAAAACGCTAACAGGTATCGTAGTGAGTGACGCTGCCGATAAAACCGTCATAGTTAAAGTTGAAAGAAGAATTCAACATCCCGTATATAAAAAGATGGTGCGGAAGTCAAAACGATTTATGGCGCACGATCGGGATAACAGCAGTGGAATCGGCGATACCGTGAAAATTATCGAATCGAGACCTATAAGCAAAAATAAGAAATGGCGATTAGCGGAAATTATTGAGAAGGCAAAATAGCGATGATTCAGGTCGAAACAAGAATGCCCGTTGCGGATAACACGGGAGCAAAAAAAATTATGTGCATCAAAGTGCTTGGCGGAAGTAAACGACGTTACGGCACTATCGGCGATGTCATCGTTGTAACTGTCAAGAGCGCAATTCCCAACGGAATGGTGAAAAAAGGGCAGGTACTGAAAGCTGTTATCGTGAGAGTGAAAAAAGAGCGGGCAAGGAAAGACGGCTCGTATATAAGATTTGACGAGAACGCAGCCGTATTGGTGGATGATTCTCTGGAACCGATAGGAACCCGTATATTCGGTCCCGTGGGACGTGAACTCAGAGAAAAACGCCATATGAAGATAATATCCATGGCTCCGGAGGTAGTCTAAGAATGATAAGAACCGGCGATGAGGTATTAGTTATCTCAGGGACAAGCGCTACCAAAAAAGGTAAAGTGCTGAAGACTCTTCCGAAGAAAAATCGGATTATTGTGGAAGGGCTTAACCTGGTAAAGCGACACACAAAACCGTCCCAAAAGCTGCAACAGGGTGGGATAATGGAATTTTCCGCACCAATACATATTTCTAACGTGATGCTGATATGCAAAAAATGCAACACGCCTACGAGACAGAAACATAAGATAATTGATGACGGCTCCAATGTAAGAGTTTGTCAGCATTGTGGAGAGATAACTTAAAGTTGGCTGAAGAGAAAGATAAAAAGACAAAAAAAGCAGCGGCGAAGAAACCCGCAGCTAAAGCCGCAGCAAAACCGAAGGCAGCGGCGAAAGCTAAAGCTCCGGCTAAAAAGACGAGTCCCAAGCGAAAAGCTGAGGCGAAGCCCAAAATTGAAGCAAAGGCAGCGGCAAAGAAGCCTGAGGTAAAAGCAGCGGCGAAGCCGAAGAAAGCTGCGAGTTCCGAAGAATATGTGCCGAGAATGAAAACCTTGTACGCAGAAAAGGTCATTCCGTATATGATTGAGAAATTTAAATATAGAAATCCGAATATGGTTCCGAAGCTGGAGAAAATTTCTATTAACACCCGCCTGAGTAAAGCAAGAGACGACGAGAAAGACCTTGAAAACGCTGTTGACGATATTACTATTATCGCGGGTCAAAAAGCTGTGGTGACCAGAGCAAAAAAAGCCATTGCGAACTTTAAAATTCGAGAAGGCGACGCCGTCGGCGGAAGGGTGACCATCAGGGGAAAACGGATGTACGAATTTCTCGACAGGATGATTTCAATCGCCATTCCGCGAGTACGCGATTTCACCGGACTGAGGCAAAAATCATTTGACGGATTCGGAAATTATTCCTTTGGAGTTAAAGAGCAGATTATTTTCCCCGAAATTGATTATGATAAAGTTAATAAAATTCGGGGGATGGACATTACCATTGTAACGACCGCAAACACAGATGAAGAGGGATTCGAATTGCTCAGCGCTTTCGGGATGCCCTTTAGAATACACACGACGGAAAATCAGGGAACGTAGCGTATGGCAAAGAAATCATGGATAGCTAAGCAGAAGAAAACGCCGAAATTTACGGTAAGAGGCTATAACCGTTGTCAAAAATGCGGCAGGGCGCGTTCTTATTTAAGGAAGTTCGGACTGTGCAGAATTTGTTTTAGGGAATTAGCCTTAAAAGGTGAAATTCCCGGCATAACCAAAGCAAGCTGGTAGGGAGAGCAGATGTCACATACTTATCCGGTAGCGGATTATCTGACAAGAGTAAGGAATGCCCAGAAAGCGGGGAAACGCTGGGTGGACATACCTTCATCAAATTTTAAGAAGTCGTTGTCGCTGATACTTCGGAGAGAAGGATATATAAAGGATATCATCGCGGTTGACGACGGCGTTCAGGGCATATTGAGACTTTACCTTAAATATATGAGCGACGGCAGAGGCGTCATTGACGGAATCGAATGCGTATCCACTCCGGGCCGAAGAATTTATTGCTCGGCAAAAAAAGTTCCGCGAGTGAGAAACGGTCTGGGTATCGCAATTATCAGTACTTCATCCGGCGTTAAAACGGACAAAGAAGCGAGAAAACAAAACCTGGGCGGCGAAATTATTTGCCGTGTCTGGTAGAGGAATTTAGATGTCAAGAGTCGGCAAGATACCGATAGATGTCCCTGACGGCATTGAAGTCAAGCTAAACGGGAACACAGTAAGCGTTAAAGGTCCCAAAGGTGAATTGGAAGAAACGTATGACGGCAGGATAAACATCGCCGTTGAAAAGGGGAGTATCACAGTAACACGCGAAAGCGACGAGAAAGAAGTGCGGGCATTGCACGGATTGACGAGAGCCTTGATCGCCAATATGGTTATCGGAGTTAAAGAAGGTTACGAAAAAATCCTGCAGCTCATAGGCGTGGGATTTTCCGCCGAGCTCAAAGGTAAGAATATCATATTCAGTCTTGGATTTTCTCACCAGATTCTTTTTGAAGCTCCCGATGGAATAGAATTTGAAATTCAGAAACCCGAACAGCAGGAGAAAGCGCAATTCAGAGCTATCCAATCGCGGATATTCATACGCGGAATAAGCAAACAGCTGGTGGGGCAGGTGACGGCGAATATCAGACATTTGAAACCGCCGGAACCGTATAAAGGTAAAGGACTCAGAATTCAGGGCGAATACGTCCGTAAGAAAGCAGGCAAGCAGGTTGCCACATCTGCCGCTTAATATTTGAGGAAGAATTGAAAGATAAGAATATAGAAAAAAACAAATTGAGACTGAGAAGGATCAGGAGAATCAAACGTCGCTTATCCGGCACATCCGAGAGACCGCGATTGGTTGTCTATCGTTCGCATAAACATATTTACGCCCAGTTAGTTGACGATGCTTCAGGCGTTACTCTTGTGGCTTCATCCACACAGAAAAAGGAATTGAAAGCTAAAATATCATCGGCAGAATCAAAAGTTGATGCGGGTAAAACTGTGGGTACGGATCTCGCTGAAGAGGCGAAGAAAATGAAAATTAAATCTGCCATATTCGACAGAAACGGCTATCTCTATCACGGGAGAGTTAAAGCTGTGGCAGAAGGCGCTCGTGAGAACGGATTAAAAATTTGAGGAAATCAGTGCGTCCCATTAACCCTTCAGAATTAGACCTTCTCGAAGAGAAGGTAGTCAAGATAAAACGAGTATCTAAGGTCGTGAAAGGCGGTCATCGTTTCGGGTTCAACGCCCTTGTGGTTGTTGGCGACGGAAAGGGTCACGTCGGCGTGGGTCTGGGAAAAGCGAACGAAGTTATCTCTGCGGTCACTAAAGGGAAGGAAGTGGCGAAGAAGAATATAGTTAAGATTCCACTTCTGAACAATACGATTCCTCACAAGATAACGGGAACGTTCGGAGCCGCGAAGGTCATACTTAAACCGGCGTCGCCCGGTACCGGAATCATAGCCGGTGGAGCGGTAAGAGCCGTTATGGAGCAGGTTGGAATTCACGATATTCTCGCAAAATCGCTCGGCTCGCCGAATCCGCATAATGTGGTTAAAGCCACGATGAACGGGCTTTTAGGATTGTTGGACGCTACCACTGCAGCACGAAAGAGAGGTCTGTCAATCAAACAACTTTTTGGAATTGAGAACGACTAATGGCAAATAAAACATCAGGCAAGCTGAAGATAACTCAGGTGAAAAGCGGTATCGGATATCACCACACAGCAAAAAAAACCTTAAAAGCGTTAGGGCTTCGTAAAATGCATCAGACGGTAATTCAACCTGATAACGCTGCGATTCGCGGAATGGTCTTTAAAATCAATTACCTTGTAAAGGTCGAAGAGGTATAAATGGGTCTTGAGAAATTAAAACGCCCGAAAGGGAATAAGAAAAAAGGTAAAATAATCGGCAGAGGACAGGGTTCCGGAAAGGGCGGCACTTCTGGCGCAGGTCATAAAGGAGCCCAAGCACGAAGCGGATTTAAGCGGAAGGGCGGATTTGAAGGCGGACAGATGCCGCTGCAACGCCGTGTGCCGAAAGTAGGGTTTACCAATATATTCAGAACGGTATATCAGGTTGTGAACGTAAGCGAACTGGGCAGAGCCGGAGGGAAAGACGTATCCATCGAAGCGCTGCTGGCAAGCGGATTGGTTAGAAATGTCAACAAACCTATAAAGATTTTGGGCAACGGAGAAATTTCCGAGGCTTATGAAGTAACGGCAAACGCTTTCAGCAAATCAGCCGTTGAGAAGATCGAAGCAGCGGGAGGCACCACCAAAGTAGTATGATAGATAAAATAAGAGCGATATCAAAGATACCCGAGCTGCGTAAAAGAATCACATTTACGCTGCTTATTCTGATTGCGTACCGTATCGGCGGACATATTCCGACGCCCGGTATAGACACTCAGGCATTGGCTATAGCTATCGGGAGTCTGCAAAATACGCTTTTCGGTTTATACGATATGTTCGCGGGCGGCGCATTCGCAAAAGCGACAATATTCGCTCTGGGCATTATGCCGTATATTACGGCTTCAATTATCATTCAGCTGCTTGGAGCGGTCATACCGTATTTCCAGAAGCTGCAGAAGGAAGGCGAAGAAGGCAGGAAAAAGATTACGCAGCTCACGCGTTACGGAACGGTGGCAATCGCTACGGTTCAGTCATACGGTATTGCGATTTTTCTTATGAGCCTCAAGTCCAACAGCGGCGCGGGCGCAATTCCTGTAGTTCCGGGAGAACCGGGAATGAGTTTTATTTTGATGACGATGCTTACGCTTATTACCGGAACAATTGTGATAATGTGGCTCGGCGAACTTATCACGGAGCGGGGAATCGGAAATGGAATCAGTCTCATCATCATGGTTGGTATTTTGGCGCGTTTTCCGAATGTGATAATGATAGAAATTGGGCTTGTTGCCGAGGATGTTCGAGGTATTCTTGATGAAGTGCTTTTGGCGGGACTTATGTTTATGATAGTTGCGTTTGTGGTTCTGCTCACGCAAGGCACCCGGAGAATTCCTGTCCAATACGCCAAGAGGGTCGTAGGACGAAAACTATACGGCGGACAGTCAACTCATATTCCGCTAAAGGTGAACACGGCAGGCGTTATGCCGATTATATTCGCTCAATCCATAATGTTTGTGCCGAGTACAATTGCTACGCTATTTCCAAATGCCGAATGGCTTCAGGAAAATTTTATACGATACTTTTCCACCGACCATCCGTTCTACTGGTCTATGTTCGGACTTATGATAGTATTTTTCACTTATTTTTATACGGCGATAGCTTTCAATCCGATTGAAGTGGCGGATAATATGAAGAAATCGGGAGGCTTCATTCCGGGAATCAGACCGGGCAAGAGGACTTCCGAGTTCATAGATAATATACTTACACGGGTAACGCTTCCGGGTTCGATATTTTTAGCGATGGTAGCGGTCTTTCCATATATACTTATGAGAATGACCGATGTCAGATACGATTTAGCGTCATTCTTCGGCGGTACAAGCCTTCTAATTATAGTGGGTGTGGCGTTGGACACTCTTCAGCAGATCGAGTCGCATCTCATCAGCCGTCATTACGACGGTTTCCTTAAGAGCGGCAGGATAAAGTCGAGGCGGAGATAATTTTGATAAACCTGAAGACAAAAGAAGAGATACTTACTATCCGTAAAGCGGGAAAGATTCTTCACGCGGCGATGGAATTGGTGGAACGCGAATTGCGTCCCGGCATCCGGACGGACGAGATTGATGCTATGGTAGAGGAATTTATTACGAGCAGAGGCGGAACACCTTCGTTCAAAGGGTTTCAGGGATTCCCAAAAAGCATTTGTTCATCAATAGATTCCCAGGTTGTACACGGAATTCCGAGTGAGAGGGAATTGAAGGAAGGCGAAATTGTCAGCATAGATATCGGCGTCAACGTTGACGGATATAATACTGATTCGGCGAAAACGTTCGCAATCGGTAAAGTGGACGATCGTATCAATAAACTGATCAACGTGACCGAGAAGGCTTTACAATTGGGTATTGAGAAGGCGACCATCGGAAACAGTATCGGCGATATATCACGGGCGATTCAGGAATATGCCGAATCGAACGGATTTTCCGTCATTCGACAGTTAGTGGGACACGGCATCGGCAAATCGCTCCACGAAGAGCCGAAAGTGCCGAATTTCGTTGACGGCAATTCGGGTGAAAAACTTGAAGAGGGAATGGTTCTCGCGATTGAACCGATGTTCACTATGGAATCGCCTGATGTAATAACGGATTCGGATGGTTGGACGGTCCTGGCAAAAGACGGAAAACCTGCCGCTCATTTCGAACATACGATAGCGATAACGAACAGCGGACCGGAAATACTTACCAACGGCAAAGCATTAGAATTGGAGGGTAATTAGGGATTATGGCTAAAGAACCGGGCATAGAAGTTGAAGGCAAAATACTTGAAACGCTGCCGAACGCAACGTTTAAGGTGGAGTTGGAAAATGGCCATGGAGTGCTTGCTCATATTTCGGGGAAAATGAGAATGCACTACATAAAAATACTGCCCGGTGATAAGGTGACGGTGGAACTTTCGCCATACGACCTGACAAGAGGGAGAATAACCTATCGCCATAAATAGGCGGAGAGAATTATGAAAGTAAGAGCATCGGTTAAAAAGATTTGTGACAATTGCAAAATTATTAAGCGTAAAGGCGTTGTGCGTGTCATTTGCACTAATCCGAAACATAAACAGCGTCAGGGATAGGCGGACCAGCCAGCGGCGTTGGTCTGACAAGCCAGCCCGATATTGGTCTGACAAGGAGGAAAAGAAGTGGCACGAATAGCAGGCGTAGATATACCGCGTGAGAAGAAGATAAAAATATCTCTCACCTATCTTTACGGCATCGGTCCGGCAAGGGCGTTGGACGTTCTGACAGCCGCCAATATTGATCCGGAAGTGAGAACCAACACCCTCACTGACAAAGAGGTATCACAGATTCGCGAGATAATCTCAGATAATTACGCCATCGAAGGTACTCTGAGAACTGATGTTACTATGAACATCAAAAGGCTTATGGATATCGGTTCGTATAAAGGAATAAGACATCGTCGCGGTCTGCCGGTGCACGGTCAACGAACGAGCACTAACGCGCGAACCCGTAAAGGAAAGAGAAGGTCTATCGTAGGTAAGAAAAAGGTAGTGCTCAAGTAAATTTAAAACAGTGAAGCAGGAGGCAATTTGGCAGCACCGAAAAAAGGTCGTAAGAAGAAAAAAGCAAAAGTAGATGCTAACGGCATCGCGCACATTAAAGCGACTTATAATAACACTATGGTCACATTGACGGATATTTACGGAAACGTAATATCATGGTCTACCGCAGGAAGAGCGGGCTACAAAGGTTCGCGTAAAAACACTCCGTTCGCAGCGCAGCTTGCCGGCGAAATGGCAGCCAAAGAAGCGATTGATCTCGGACTCGCAAGAGTTGAAGTCCGGGTGAAAGGTCCCGGCGGCGGAAGAGAATCCGCCATCAGATCGTTAGAAGCTGCGGGATTAGAAATTATCTCGATCAAGGACGTTACTCCGATTCCTCATAACGGATGCCGACCTCCGAAAAGACGAAGGGTGTAGGGGGCTTTATGGGTAGATATACAGGTCCCGTTTGTAAGCTGTGCCGCAGAGAAGGCGAAAAACTTTTTCTCAAAGGCTCAAAATGTATGACGACCAAATGTCCGTTTGAAAACCGTGGATTTATTCCCGGTCAGCACGGACAGAGCAGAAGAAGAACCAGACTCTCCGATTACGGAGTGCAGCTTCGCGAGAAACAAAAGATAAAACGGATTTACGGATTATTTGAAAAACAGTTCAGGAAATATTACAAGAAAGCCGACAGGATGAAAGGCGTTACAGGAACCAACCTTCTTCTTCTGTTGGAGAGCAGACTCGATAACGTGGTTTACAGGCTCGGATTCGCTCCGTCACGAAGCGCCGCAAGACAGCTTATCAGTCATCGCCACTTCAGCGTTAACGGAAAAACGGTTAACATTCCCTCTTATCTGACACGCCGGGGAGACAGCGTGGAAGTTCGTGAAAAAGCGAAAAAGATGGAGGTAATTCACGCATCTATGAGGCGCGTGAAGACAGAAAACGCCACTCCGTGGCTTGAATTAGACAAAGCGGGAATGTTCGGAAGGGTAATTGAAATTCCTGAAAGAGAACAAATTCCGCTTAACGTAAAAGAACAATTAGTAGTTGAACTTTACTCAAAGTAGCATAGGAACATATAATGAATAATATGACAGTAAAATTGCCCGAGGGCGTGCAGATAGACGAAAGTACATACTCCACAACAAAAGGGACTTTATTTCTCGGACCGCTGGAAAAAGGGTACGGCAAAACACTCGGCAATTCGCTCAGACGCGCATTGCTGAACTCTATTCCGGGATCAGCGATAATCTCCATAAAAATTGACGGTGTAAATCATGAATTTTCCACCATCACCGGCGTAGTTGAAGATGTGTCCGATTTCATTCTCAACCTGAAAGAGGTACGGCTGAAAATGCTCGAAGGAAACGTTGAAAAAGTCAGCATCGACGTAAAAGGGAAAGGAACTCTAACAGCGGGCGATATTATGAAAGGCTCCGCTAATATAGAAATTCTGAATCCCGATCTTCACCTTGCCACTCTAAATGAGGACGCGAACTTCACTCTCGAACTACGGATCGAAAGAGGCAGAGGATACGTTCCGGCAGACAAAAATAAGAAAGCTGAATCTCCAATCGGCACAATTTATATCGACTCGATTTTCACACCCGTTAAATTCGTGAAATATGAAGTCGAATCCGCAAGAGTCGAAGGTAAATCAGATTTCGAGAATCTCACGATTGACGTGGAAACGGACGGAAGTATAACTCCCGACGATGCGGTGAGCCATGCAGCAAAAGTTCTTCGCAATCATCTGAATCTGTTCATCACCTCGGAAATCGAAGATAAATTCGATGAACCGCGTGAAGAGGAAGAAGATATGGCTCGCACCAGGAAACAACTCCTGCGAAGCATAGACGAGCTGGAACTTTCTGTCAGATCGCACAATTGCCTTAAAGTGGCAGAGATAAATATTCTCGGAGATCTGGTTTCCAAGAGCGAACATGAAATGCTTAAATTTAAAAACTTCGGAAGAAAATCTCTCTTAGAACTCCAGCAAAAGCTGGGCGAGTTGGGACTTAATTTCGACATGGACGTTAATCGATACCTCGGAGATGACGACTTTTAATCATGAGACATCGGAATAAAAAGAAGAAACTCGGAAGGACACCCAGCCATCGGAGAGCGATGCTCAATAATATGGTCGCCTCTCTCTTTCTGCATAAAAAGATAAAGACGACACATCCGAAAGCGAAAGAAGCGAGAAGGCTGGCCGAACGACTTATCACTTTTGGGAAAAAGGGAACTCTCGCAGCGAGAAGGCACGTGCTGAGTTTTATTCCGAATAAGGATATAGTCAAAATGCTTTTTGACGAGATAGCGCCGCATTTTGCCGAACGACAGGGCGGATATACGCGCGTAATCAAACTCGGATTCCGTCAGGGTGACGGTGCGCCGTTGTCGATTCTTGAACTCGTTGATATGGAAAAGCCGGAACAGGAAGAGAAGAAATCGGAGAAGAAAGAAGGTATTAAAGATAAACTTAGAAAAGTCACAGCCGGAAAATAAGATTAAGTTCCGCCGTTTTCAAAAAGGCAGCATAGCTATGCTGCCTTTTCTATTTATCGCCATTCTAACGACAAACGCAGCCGCTCAACTACCGGATAACAACCATATCAAAGCGTTTTGGGTCATACGCGACAGGCTTGTCAGCAAAAAGAGCGTTACCGAGATAGTGGATACAGCGAGCAAATTCGGCTTCAATCACATCTTCGCGCAGGTGCGGGGGAGAGGTGACGCATATTACAACAGTCGCATCGTCGTCAAAGCTCCTCAGGTTCGCGGAAGGAATTTTGACCCGCTGAAAGAACTCATCACTCAGGCGCATAAGCAGAATATCAAAGTGCACGCATGGGTAAACGTATATCTGCTCTGGTCTTCCGACAAAAAACCGAAATCGAGAAAACATCTGCTGAACGTTCATCCCGAATGGACGGCTAAGGCGTACGGTGAAGTCATTGACGCGAAGAAGAGCCGGCGGCAGTTCCGACTGCAAGGTTCGGAGGGAGTATTTCTTGCTCCCGGTAATCCCGAAGTGGAAAAATATCTGCTGACCGTGTTCGATGAACTATTGGATAATTATCCTCTGGACGGTCTTCATCTCGATTATGTGCGGTATCCCGGCCCGGAATACGGCTATAATGAGGGAACGCTGAATAATTTCAGGATGGAGACAGGCGTTGACCCGGAGATTTTTATCGAAAACGGAAAAGAAATCAGCGAAATCATAGGCCCGGAAAGCGTTAAGGCGTTTCACAGGCAGTGGACCAGCTATAGACTCCGCAGCATCAGCTCACTCGTTGAGGGGATTCGGTCGCTCATAAATTCGTCGGGAAAAAACGTTCTTCTCACAGCCGCCGTGAAACCGAATCCGGTATCGGCAATAGACAGGAACTATCAGAATTGGGTCAAATGGATTCGGGAAGGCTCGCTGGATTACGCCGTTCCGATGAACTACAACGCCGACCTCACACAGTTTATGTCCAATGTGGAAGAGATTCTTAAAGTCGTCCCGCCGGATAAGCTCATCATGGGAATCGGAGCGTTTAATCAGAATCATTTCGATGTGGAAAGCAAAATCTATAAAACGAAATCGCGCGGTATAAACGATTTCATCTTCTTCTCTTATAACGAAATAGTCAAAGAACCCGAGTATATCAAAGCGATAGGCAGAGCGCTGGACTGATTCTTGTGCGGGTTAGGGCTTGCCCCGACCGCCGTGATTAAATGGTAAATTTCAATCTCCTCCCTGGAGGGAGGTATCACGAAGTGACAGAGGGTGTAATTCTGATTTTCTCTCCAAAATTATCATCACCGAGCGGTCACACACCCCGCTTGACATAGCTCAGGCATGGAAGGTGTGATCAGTCAGCAATCTCAATATATTTTCTGTTAGGATAGGTCACACTCCACCCTCAATGGAGGAGAATTTATAATTTATTCTCCTTAATCCAATTTTCAAGATAGATTATTACCCCATTAAGATTGTTTTTTACGTCTGAATCCATAAATAGCACTACTCTCAAAGATAATGACTCAATATAATTTTGTCTTATATTGTCTTCACTAATTTTATAGTTATGTGTGGCACCATCGACTTCAATCACTAGTTTCAGTTTTGCAGAATAAAAATCAACTATAAACTCGCCTATAGGTTTTTGTTGTGTAAAATGAAAATTCTTAAAATATTTATTTTTTCTAAGCTGATTCCATAGCATAGATTCACCGCGAGTTGGATTTTTTCTCATCTTTCTAGCAAGAGGAATTAGTTTGGGATTATATTTGATTATCATGTTATTTTTGAAAGGAGGATCAATCACACCCCTCGTCCGGCTAGCCGGACACTCCCCTCAAGGGGAGAGGATATAAATTTATTCACGCATCCTACCTCCTCCCTTGAGGGAGGTGTCACGAAGTGACGGAGGGTGTAATTCTGATTTTCTCTCAAAAATTATCATCACCGAACGGTCACACCCCCCGCTTGACATAGCTCAGGCAGGGAAGGTGTGATCAGTCAGCAATCTCAATATATTTTCTGTTAGGATAGGTCACACCCCCCGACTCCTACGGAGCCACCCCCCTCGAAGGGGGAGAAGGAGGATTTTATCCATGGTTCTTATCAATCCATTGTTTGATGGATGAGATAACACTATCTAAATTGTTTTTAACATCAGATTCTCTGAATCTTAATACAGTCAATGATATGGATTGAAGAAATTCTTGCCTAATTTTATCATCTTCAATTTTAAAGTCATGGGTAATACCATCAATTTCTATAACCAAATTCAATTTTGGGGCAAAAAAATCAACTATATAATTCCCTATAGGCTTCTGTCTTTTAAAAGCGTATCCCATTAGTTTTTTATTTTTAAGTACGTCCCACAAGTAAATTTCCGCTCTGGTTGAATTCTTCCTAAGTTTGTGGGAAATTGCTTTTAGTTTTGGATTATATTTGATTATCATGTTATTTTTGACGAGAGGATCAGTCACACCCCTCGTCCGGCTAGCCGGACACTCCCCTCAAGGGGAGAGGATATAAATTTATTCACGCATCCTATCTCCTCCCTTGAGGGAGGTGTCACGAAGTGACGGAGGGTGTGATCGGTCAGCAATCTCAATATATTTTCTGTTAGGATAGGTCATTCCTCTCAAGGAGAGAGGATATAAATTCTCCTTTTTCGGATAATCTTTACTCATCCCGGCTTTCTGTGCGGGCTTCGGTGAAGAGGATAACGCGGCGGAACTTCGTTCCGGGCGGGTCTTCTATATAATTCGCCCAGCATTCCATCTCGCTGTTGCGGCGGTGGAGCCGAGCGCGTTTCTTCAGGCAAATTTTCACGCTGTCGAATTCGTAATCATGTAGCGGAATAGAGCCTTGCCGGTTCATCAGAGGGGAGTTGACCCGTGTGGTCATATGGAAATTATCGAAGATGGTCATCACCGCTTCTCGATGTTTCAGGCATTGCCGGGCGATAACCTCGTGCGAGCAGTGGGGAAAGGA
The DNA here is from genome assembly GCA_022573815.1 of Candidatus Neomarinimicrobiota bacterium. NCBI lineage: Bacteria > Pseudomonadati > Fidelibacterota > Fidelibacterota bacterium. The sequence continues at coordinate 13,524 of JACZTG010000013.1, read as the reverse complement.
TATTTTAAGTTCGGCTATAGGATCATACGCTTTTCCGCGAAGCTCAGCCGGATCAAGGAGAAGGTCTGCGGCGAAAAGGTTCGCTTCTTCTTCCTGCTCCCAGGTCTGCTTTTCGGTCTCGAAGTGATTCAAAGCGAAATGACCTATCTCATGGGCTACGGTAAAGTTCTGCCGTTCAGGTCGGTCGTTACTGTTGATGATGATGAGTTTGATTCCGCTTGAGACTGAGACACAACCGCGTAAGCCTTTGTCGAGATCAACCGCTAAGAGAGTAAAGCCGTACTCTTCGGCTATTTTGACCCCGAAATCCACTGCTCTTTGGCGTTTTCCCGGAATGAAAGGAGGATGTTGCGAATACTGCTTTCGGGTACATTGTCAAGTTTGCTACCGCGACTATATATACTGCGCAGAAACGCTTCGTCGTGCTCATCGAGGTTATCTAACTTCATATTTTTCTGAATATATTCCTCAACGGAGAGGGGAGCGCGGGCGTATGAAGGGTCGTGCACAATTCCGGTGCTATTAAAGCTTGAGATAAGCGTCTCTGAAAACCCTTGCGACAGAATATCATCGGATTTTATCTGAACTCCGAGCCAGCGACTCAATACCTGAGTTAGTTCAGTCAGAGATTGTGATTTCATTCGACTTCCGGTGACCCATGCACTCACCGCCTGCCGTGATTTTCCCATTTCGTCGGCGAGATTCTGCTGAGTTTTTTTCGCGAACCTTAGTATAAGTGACAGGTTTAAGCCTATAATATTCAATTGTTTAGAAGTATATTTAGTCATAAATGATTACATTATTATTGTAAAACAAGAATAATACTTGACATTATGTAAGGTTAACGTTACAATTGTGTATGATAACATTACATATACCTTTATTTAGTTACATATTAACGAACAGATGTAAAGTAATACATTTTCCCTCTATTTGCAAGCAATTTGGCGTAAGAGGTCCCGATGAACGGAATTGAACGGTTCGCATTAGACTTCTGGACTATCGCGGCTCCGCTGATTCTCGGCGTGTTCATCGGCATCAGGTTTCACTCGAAAAGGGAAGAATGAACCTCCCGCTCTCATACGAACGGTGGTTAGAAGAAATCCTGAGCGGAGATGCCGAACCGCCTGTTTCTCTGCTGAACTATCAACGGATGGGAGTCAGCAGAAGGATCGAATTTCTATCCGGATTGGGTTTTTCGGAACATTTCGCCGAGTCTATCAAAGATCTGATATTCGAAAGCGATGAGTTCGACCGCGCTATCTATAATTATGCCGATGGCTCTGAAGAGAGCGGAAATGCGAGAGCGCTGAAAGCGATGAACAGCGCGTGTGACAGCGTAATGTCCAATGCGGCCAACAAATTGGAGACGGTATTGGACAATATGCCTTCAGGCAGAAATAGATATTGAACATTCAGAAGACAGATGGGTAAACGGCCCGCTTCAATGTTCTACTGGATGGACTTCGACAGGGACACGAGAGCGTTATCCCTCAGAGCTGTGGGAGCGTGGATGCGGATTATGGGGCAATTGCATTTCTCAAATGATAGAGGTCGGAAACGACAATCGGTCAGGTCATGGGCAAACGTAACCGGATGCACTCCTTCGGAATTAGAGAAAATCATCTCGGAATTAAGAGAACATAATGTGGGAAAGTTTCGGTTTTACCACGGTCAACTCACCATTATTTCGCGCAGAATGATCAGGGAAGAAGAACAGCGAGAGAATGAGAACGAGCGGGTCAGGCGATTCAGACTCAGAGGTAAGCAATGAAATATCAACACCTTACAAGATATTATGGTAACGGCCGCGTAACGCAGATGAAACGCCGATGTAACAGTCTCTTTCAGCTTCAAGTTCAGCTTCTAAAAAGAGAGAGCTCGTGAGTATGGAAATAAAGGTAGCGCGGCAGGTGCGCGATCTGTTCTACACGTATGGGGTGACTTTTAAATTCGGAGCAGCTCACATTCTCGCTGAGAACAGAGAACGGGCAAGAGTTTACACTGACTTATTGGACAAGTTTAAAAGCGATATAGTCGCGGAGGCGATAACCGACGCGTGTCTTGAATCGCCGCGAAAGATGCCGGCCGCTTACGCAATCGTGAGCCATTGCCGGCGGCTGCGGGCGAAACGAAACAGCATACTATTAGCCGCCGGAGAACAGAGAGGAATGGACGAGACGCACAAATTTAATTTTGAATTGGGGGAATGGCTGCCGAAATGACCGCTATCGAGCAAATCCACTTTGAGAACGTGAAACGGCTCTGGAAAGAGGACGGCGAACACTCGAATTGGACTTTAGATAACGAAGATTACCATTGCAAAGTTCGAAAGGGGATATTCCAATGGTTCGAGTTTCGGCTGCGCCACGGCTGGCTTTTTATCCCAAAGGAAGATATTATAAAACAGATATAACTAACTACCACTCACGGTGTTACGCTATATAGATAAAGCTAAATAATAAATGAATAATGCGGTCAGGGCCACCGCCATTGGCGGGGCAGGCAAGCCCTAACCCGCACTCAGAGAAGTGACCACTCACGGAACTTCGTTCAACGTCCCGGCACAGCCGGAAAGGAGGAAGTCCGATGTCACTACATTTCATAACCGAAAAACAGAATTATACCACAGCGTTAGCCGAATCGGAATCGGCAAACCGATTTTACAAATTAATGACGAAACATCTGTGCGAATTCATCAATAACGCACGAAAACTCACCGAACGGCAGGTAGAGATATTTCTGCTGCGCGCCAAAGGATTCACATTCGAGGAGATAGGCGAAATGCTCGGCGTCAGAAAGCAGACCGTCCACGAGTCATTTCAAAAAACGATAGAGACTTTGAAGGTAGGCGAAACCGGGATGTTCGAGCCTGACAGCGAAGAAGAATTATAGGCGGGGGACTCATCTAACAGAAGGAATTTAGTATGATTACAATTATCGGATATCTGCTCTCCGCGGGATTGATAGCGGCGGGTGTTTTCAAATGGAAACAGATCAGGAACGTAATCAAAGAGGCGAAAGAGCTTTTCGGCAAGGTTAAGATCGCCAAGGCAGGCGAGTCGGAAGGCGGGAGAACTATAACTGCCAACGAGTGGCGGGAGATAGCGGAAGAATCACTCGATCTTTTGAAAGCGGTTCTCGAATGGTGGAAGTTTAAGAAATAAAAAATAATATTAGTCATCGCGAGGAGTCTAAGACGACGCGGCAATCTCGGAAATATTCTATCAGGATAAATCCTTATTCGCTCTTAAATGGAAAACCACCCCTCAGTCCCCTCCTTAGAAAGGAGGGGAAGAATAACTTACGTTCAGGCTAAATCCTGACCCGCACGATTTAACTCTCCCCTTGAGGGGAGTACCTCGCAGAGGGGAGGGGTGTAATCCTGAAAAATCGAAATATTGGAATATGTTTCGATATCACACGCTCCGACTCCTGAGGAGCCACCCCCCTCAATTGGGGAGATTTGTTTATGCTATATTACAAACCTCATAAAGGACAGAAGCGTCTCCGGAAATCGTTAGCCCGGTTCCGCGTTGCCGTAATGGGGAGGCGTTGGGGGAAGACAACATTCGCCGTCCACGAGCTGTTCGAAGCTGCCCAACGAGTACCGGGAGTTTACTGGTGGGTGGGTCCCGATTACGAGGCGGTAGAAAAAGGCTGGTGGATTCTCACGAGCAGCGTTCCTGAAGAACTGATATTCAAACAGCGGCTAACAACACCCAAATTTCTTACTTTGGAAAACGGGAGCAGGATTTATTTTCGCACAGGAAGTAATCCAAACAGTCTGCGGGGCGAAGGGCTGACAGGGCTGGTCATGGACGAGGCGGCTCTCATTGACAAGAACGCCTGGGATTACGTGCTGCGACCATCTTTAGCGGATCACGAGGGATGGGCGCTCTTCATCGGAACGCCACTGGGGAATCAGAGCTGGTTCAATGACCTCTATCTTCACGGGAAGTCCGAAGACGAGGAATGGTCAGATTGGGAAAGTTTTAACGCTCCCACATCCGAAAATCCGTATGTCAAAAAGGAGGAGCTGGAGCGGATTAAGAAGCAGATGTCGGAAGAGACTTTCCGGCAGGAATTCCTCGCAGAGTTTCTTGATGATTCGGGGAGTGTGTTCCGCAACATCCGCGAGTGCGTTATGGGAGATTTTGAGCCGCCGGAGTTCGGAAAAAAGTACGTCATGGGAGTTGACCTGGCCAAACATGAGGATTACACGGTCATCACGGTTCTGAATCACGCGGGGCATCTCGTTCATTTCGACAGATTCAACAGGCTGGACTACACATTCCAAAAGGCGAGGATAGTAAACATCGCCCGGCGTTACAGCGCGCAGGTGCTTATGGATGTAACAGGCGTGGGCGACCCGATCTATGACGACCTTGTGCATAAGATCCGCGTTCTTCCGTATCTGTTTACAAATGAGAGCAAACGGAAACTTATAATCAATCTGTCAATAGGTATTGATAAGAAGAGCGTCACTTTTCCCGTGCAAGCGGAACTTCAGAACGAACTTGAAAAGTTCGGGTATCAGATCTCGCCACACGGGAATATCAGATACGGAGCGTCGTCGGGTTTCCACGACGACTGTGTGATCTCGCTTGCGCTGGCTTTCTGGCAGCTCTCGCACCGGTGGAGTATAAAGCACAGAGGGAGCGAAGCGGCGAGTAAGATTTATTAGGGGGATATTTCAATCGTGCATTTCAATATTGAAATTACTTCGCTCGCATAAATGTTCATTCGCATAGACCTGCTGTCGGGGCAAGCCCCAACCAGCACGTCTTTGCCAGAAGGGTAACGACGAGGCGATCTACTAACCTTTAATAGTGATCGTGTGATGTCCTTTATACACCCCAGCCTTTTGTTATAAGATTTCCAAAGGATCGGCTACCCCTCTTGATAGAGGGGGAATATAATCTCTCCCCTTGAGGGGAGTACCTCGCAGAGGGGAGGGGTGTGACCGACACCGGCAGGAAAGAAACTGAGATAGAAGTAAGATCACACCCTCCGTCACTACGTGACACCTCCCTCGAGGGAGGAGGTTATCTTCCACCTGAAAAATCTTGTTTATTAGGAGAGAAGCGATCAAGAACGGTCAGGATCGCCTCCTTTGGTGGGACAAGCGAGTTGTTAAATAATTGATCGTTTTATGAAGCACAGATATTGTGTTTTGAAACTCATATGTTTCTTGGACATTGAGCAAAGTTGATACGGAAGATCTGAGAATAATAGGAGTTGAAACCCAGAAAAGTATCTCTTAACTTAAAATAAATATATGTGTAGAGCCATTGAAAACGTACGGGGACGAGTTACCTATTATTCATTTTTCTAAGATGAAAGAAAACATTTACAAGGTTCGCCGTTATGTTGATTGGTAGAATTTGATTTACTCTTATATTCAAAACACCCTCCATCGAATAAAGTCTTTCGATCAACTATTTTTGATCCTAGCTGCGGTCATTATTGGCGTGGCAACCGGCTATATTTCTATTGGATTCAGGATTCTTATTGATTTATTCAGAACAATACTTTGGGGTCAAGGTCCGTTTATAGACGTAATACGTTCATCACCTCTTTATTTAAAGATTGCTATTCCGGCTATTGTTGGAATTATTGTGGCATTCATTGTTTCTCGCTCAGCCAAAGAAGCAAAGGGACACGGCGTTCCGGAAGTTATAGATGCCGTGGCAACGAAAAATGGCTTTATCAGGATGAGAATAGTTATGGTAAAAGCCGTAGTATCCGCTCTCTCAATAGGATCCGGAGCGGCTGTTGGTCGAGAAGGACCAATAATTCAAATCGGAGCAGCATTTGGATCATCATTCGGTCAGCTGTTCCAGGTGTCAACTCGAAAAATGAAGATCTTCATAGGTTGTGGCGCAGCAGCGGGAATAGCCGCAACCTTTAATGCTCCTATCGCCGGAGCTATCTTTGCGAGTGAAGTCATTCTTGGAGATTTCAGTGTCGCAGCAATTGGCCCGATCATCATCGCTTCCGTATTCGGAACAATAGTATCAAGAAGTTATTACGGTGATTTCCCCGCATTTGTTCCACCAGATTATTTATTGAATTCTCCCTTTGAAATACTGTTTTACATTTTACTTGGTATCACAGCGGGGTTAATCGGCTGGCTGTTCGTTCGGAGCTTGTATATTTCTGAGGATTTATTTGATAAGTGGAATATCCCGATTGCTATCAAGGCTCTTATCGGTGGCGGCATTTTAGGACTCACGGCATTATTCATGCCGGAGGTCTTAGGTGTGGGGTATGAGTCCATGGAACTTGTGTTGAATGGCAATATCACATATTTTCTCGCCGGCGCGTTGTTATTCGGTAAGATATTCGCCACCAGCCTTTCCTTGGGATTCGGGGCTTCCGGTGGCATTTTTGCACCCTCACTTTTCATTGGATCTATGCTTGGAGGATTCTTAGGTAGTATTTTCCATTCATATTACCCTGATATCGCCGCATCTTCAGGGGCATACGCTTTGGTTGGAATGGCGGCTTTGGTTGCTGCTACAACACAAGCGCCCATCACAGCGATTCTTATAATTTTTGAAATGACATCCGATTATGAGATTATACTTCCGCTCATGATTTCAAGTATTATTGCTACTATCATCACTACCCGGATGCTTGATGGTAATATATATACTATCAAATTAAAACGACGCGGTGTTGATATTCATGGCGGGACAGCAATTAATGTTTTGGATAAGTTGCGAGTAGAAAATATAAAGCAACAACTTTTGGAAATCGTTCGGGAAGATGCGCCTTTCGAAGAGCTACTTAAGAGGATGTCACGAAGTAATCACTTTGTATTTTATGTGTGTGATGAGAATAAGAAACTGACCGGGATTATCACGCAAGGCATGGTAAGGCGTTTTTTGAATCGATTGGAGGAAATCCCGGACACAACAGTAGCCAAGGACGTTTATAACGCAAACTTCCCAAAAATCAATGACCACGTCCCTATTCATGAGGTCTTACGGCTCATGTTAGATTCCGATTTAATGGCAATCCCCGTGGTGAATAATGAGGGGAAATTAACAGGACAAGTATTGCGTCAAGATATTTTGCGGGAATACCAGGAAATGCTTATTCAATCACAGAGTACAAGCCATTTGGCTTCCTCAATGAAATATGTGCATCAATATGCTCATGAAAAAACGGAGGTTATTCCCGGTTTTCTAATGGCAAGAATCAATACGCCAACAGAATTTGTTAATAAATCTATTCAGGATTTAAGAATTCGCAGTAAATATAATGTTCAGGTACTGCTGATAAGGAAGGCGAATAACGACGGATTTATCGACGAAATGCCGACACCTTCAACTATTATGAATCTCAATGATCAGTTGCTCCTTTTCGGAAGAAGAAGGGATGTTGAAACAATCTGTAACCTAACCTAATTATATTAAGGGTTATGAAATGCGAACAAAACATTTATCAATTACAATTAGAATTCAGAAGCGGCTAACCCCCAAGTGCTGTCAGAACCACCGTCTTTGGCGGGACAGGTAAATCCTGACTCGCATATAATAGACCCCCCCCCCGCATACTGCGGGACTGCGCCTTTATCCCCTCCTTAGAAAGGAGGGGAATATAATCTCTCCCCTTGAGGGGAGTACCTCGCAGAGGGGAGGGGTGTGATAGTCCGATGCAGGAGAATATTGAGTGAATTTCAGAATCACACCTCGGGCTATTTAACAACACCTCCCTCGAGGGAGGAGGTTATCTGCCACCTGAAAAATCTCGTTTATTAGGAGAGAATATTCTTAGAGCAGTCAGATAAATCCTGACTCGTACTTAATGAAAACCACCCCTTTATCCCCTCCTTAGAAAGGAGGGGAATATAATCTCTCCCCTTGAGGGGAGTACCTCGCAGAGGGGAGGGGTGTGATCATCCGATGCAGGAGAATATTGAGTGAATTTCAGAATCACACCTCGGGCTATTTAACAACACCTCCCTCGAGGGAGGAGGTTATCTGCCATCTGATAATTCTCGTTTATTAGGAAAGAATATTCTTAGAACAGTCAGATAAATCCTGACTCGTACTTAATGTGAACCACCCCTTTATCCCCTCCTTAGAAAGGAGGGGAACTTATGTATCACACTTTCCACCTGACAAATTCGGCATATAGGAGAGGAATAATCAAGTGCAGTCAGGGCAAGCCCTAACCCGCACAATAATTGAAATATGAGGAAATAATATGGCTATAAACAATGCGACACTCAAAAAGACACACAGCGATTACGACGCTAACAGCAGGTTCTGGGATTTTTTCTGGCAATCGTACGAGGGCGGAGCGGACTACATAACAGGGGGCAACCTGATTCAGCATCCGCGGGAAGACACGGCTGTCTATCAGCGGCGGCAGGAGCGGGCGTTTTATGTTAATTATTGCGGCGCCATAATCGATACGTATATCGCTCATCTGAACAAGCAGGCGCCTATCGTGGATGTACCGAAACCGGCGGGCGCGTGGGCGGAATTCACGGCTGATGTGAACAATCGGAACGATTCTCTGTCCGAATTCAGGCGTGAGGTGCAGGCGGCGGCGATGGCTCTCGGGCAAACATTTATAGTCGTGGACAAGCCGAACAGCGATACGATTTCATTAGCGGACGAGATAGAATCCGGTTCGCCTTTCTTCATTCATTATTATCCGTGGGACGTTGTGGATTGGGAATTGGATGAATACGGTATGCCTTATTGGGTGAAGCTGAAAGAGATTGACAGAAGTGTTTCTTCCGACCCGTTCGAGGAAAGCGGTGGCGATAAAATTCGTTATAAAATCTGGTTCCGCGACAGGTGGACACTTATTAATTCGGACGGAAAAAGTATCGCCTCAGGGGATAATCCGTTAGGTGAAGTTCCTATCGTGCCTGTTCTGAACAGGAAGAAGAAAAACAGTCCGTTCTCAGGAATCAGCGCGCTGAACGACATTGCGTACTTGAACAAACGGATTTTCAATCTCGGTTCGCTCATTGACCAATTCGCATTTAACGCCGCGTTTCCCATGCTGCGGAATCCGCAGGTGCCGGGCGGAGAGAGCGGAGACATTTCCGTTTCGGAGCGGACGATCTTCGAATATCCCGACAGCGCGAGTCATCCGCCCGAATGGATGAGCCCGCCCACGGAGCCGTTGAAATTTCTCTCGGAAGAGATAGGTTCAACCATCAAAGAGATACAGCGGTTGGCGCGGTTGGAGGCGGGTTTCGATCTGAAACCGTCCCAACAGCAAAGCGGCGTGAGCAAAGCGTTCGACTGGCTTTCTACCTCAACCGTATTAGCGGAAAAAGCGGATAATTTTGAGGAAGCGGAACGGAACGCCGTTCGGCTCTGGCTCAAATGGCAGGGGATGGAAGACGCTCCGTTCACGGTGGATTATCCCGATGAGTTCGATGTTAAGACTTTAGGTCAGGAGATAGAGGAAGCGGCGCAGCTGAAGTCGCTGATGGTTTCGCCTACATTCGAGGCAGAGCTGATGAAACGGCTTGCGAAGAAAGCGCTCCCGAAAGTTAGCGCGGAAAAGGCTAAAGATATTGAGGATGAAATAGCGGGGTGAGATAATTAAGGAACCCCCAGCATACTGCGGGACTTCGCCTCAATCCCCTCCTTAAAAAGGAGGGGAAGAATCGAGATTGCCGCGTTTCGCTCGCAATGACGATATTGTATTTTAAACTCTCTATTATTGATACCTGACAGCATCGGATTATTTAGGGAAACAGAGGAGAAATACGTTAATTGAACATTCTTAGAATGAGCCCGGAAAGCGAATCGGCGGGAAGCAGCGGGGGAGAAACAGCCGGGGAGAATAATTCGGAATTAGCCGAGTCCAATAAAACGGAAGAGAAAATCACGATGACGCAGGAGCAGTTTGACGAAAAAATCGCTTCACGATTAAACCGTCAAGCGAAAAAACTGAAAGAAGAATACACCGTTCAGAAATCGGAATTAGAAGCAAAAATAACCGAGCTGAACGAAGAACTCGCTTCATTTCCGACGGAAGAAAACGAAGTTGTGGATAAACTGAAAGTCGAATATGAAAGCGCTATCAAGAAGCAATCTGAAGAGACAAAAAACGCCAAGCTGGAACTTGAGCGGCTCCGGAATTCCAACCGGGAGTCAAAGAAGCGGAACGAAGTCGTGAGCAAGTTAGCGGAGGCAAACGCTATCTCGCCCAACGATATCTGGCTCATATTGCAGTCAAGCGGGATGATAGGGCTGAGTGAAGATGGAGATGTGATACCTCTGAATTCTACATCCGGAGAACCGCTGCTCTCAGGCGACGGGAAGCCGATGGACTTAAAAACTTTTATCGAGGGCTATCTTTCCGAGCGTCCTCATTACGTCAGCAGTTCCGGGAACCGCGGTTCCGGCGGGAAAGGCGGACGGGCTACGCCGGCAAAAGGCGGAAGCATCGCAAAGGATATCAGCGGTGTTTATTCCGATGGCGGTTTCCAGCAGATCGAAGCCGACATGCAGAGCAAGGGGAAACTCTGGCACGGGGGTAAAATTCCAGAATGGGATAAATAATTATGGCATCATTGACAATGGCGCAGGCTGCGCTATTAACTCAGAACCAGCTAATACAGGGAGTAGCGAAGCACATCCTCACGGTTGACCTCTTCGCAAACACTCTTCCGTTCGTCCCCACGAACGCAAAAACGCTGGTCATCAACAGGGAGCTGACCGAATCGGGAAGCGCATTCGTTGATATAAACAGCAATACAAATTCCACCGGGGCAACAGTGACTCAGGATACCTACCCGTTAGGCAGGATCGTGGGAGATGTTGAAGTGGATGATTTCGAACAGGTGGCGATGTCCAGCATAAACGATCAGATGGGACTTCAAACCGAACTGAAATCAAAAGCAATCGGCAGGAAGTGGAAAGACGCTATCATCACAGGGACGGGAACATTTCCGCAGTTTTCGGGAATCTCCAGCCTTGTTGACGCATCGCAGGTTATTGAAGCGAGCTCCACGACCTCCGGCGGTTCGCTGACGCTTGCGTTGCTCGATCAACTGATAGATCAGGTGACGGCAAGAGACGGCGAGGTTGATTTCATCCTGATGAACGCAACTATGAGACGGAAGTTCAGAGCTCTCGTTCGCGCTCAGGGATTCAGCAACGAAGAAGTGGAACTCGGATTCCTCGACCCGATAACGGGCGCAAGGGGAACTCAGAAAATTCACTCTTACGACGGGATTCCGATTTTCAGGAACGACTTCATCGGTACTGAAACGGTGAACAACGGTTCGGGCAAACATCGCATTTATGCGGGAGTTTACGGCGAAGGAGAAGGACTCGTGGGTCTTTCGCCTTCCGACCACGACCCGGGAATTCGGGTGAGCGTTCCGTTCCTTTCGGAGACGAAAGACGCTACGCTTCGGCGAGTTAAGATGTACACAGGGCTTGCGCTCTATTCTAAGAAAGCGCTTGCGAAACTGAGTAATCTCTCGGCGGCGTAATCCGGATAGGCAGATAGTGAGTAGAGGAAGCCCCGTCTTAATTGATGGGGCTTTTTTTATGATAAAACAAAAATACTTAAAATACCTCTTGACATTACGTAAATCACATAGTATTCTTAGGCATAATTAGCAAGTATAGCTATTATAAGGAGCATAAACGAATGATACCAATTGAAATATCTCAAGAAGTTTGGGATGAAATGGTTAAAGTAGGTAAATTTGGAGATACTGCAGATGATGTGCTCAGAAAAGTATTTAATTTGAGTCCTGCAACTAAACCTGAGGTTAAACAAATGTCGAATGAAAGAAAACTTCCCCCTGATGGTACAAAATGTAAGATGATGTACAAAAGAATCAGATATGATGGATATATTAGGGGGGATTCAGTAATTGTTGAGAATAAGGGAACCGGTACCTCATTGTCTAGTGCTTCATATTTAATTACTCAAAACTATAGAAATGGATGGAGGGATTGGTATTTTCAACTACCTGGAGAAACAGAATGGATATTCGCAAATGACTGGCGGAAAAAACATTCCACTCAGTAATCTCTCGGCGGCGTAAACCGGATTGATAGATAAGAAGTACATGAAGCCCCCAAAGGGGGCTTCTTTCGTTTTGCGTAGTCAGTATTCGCCGCCATTGGCGGGATCGAAAAATCCTAATTATAGCACGAGCTATTCGTCATTCTGAGCGCCTGCCCGACAGATGTCAGGCGGGTAGCGAAAGAATCTCAGACTTTCCTCATAAAGTAATATTTGGATACCTAAATTAGGACACACCCCGTCTTTTGTCCCGAATAATCGGGAGAGGGTATGATTCTGCAATAGTGGATATTTATTTTTATTAGGTTAAGTCACACCCCTCGTCCATCAGATGACGGACACTCCCCTCAAGGGGAGAGGGATATTATGTGCGGTCAGGGCCACCGCCATTGGCGGGACAGGCAAGCCCTAACCCGCACTTCGTGAACCACCCCCCGCATACTGTGGGACTGCGCCTTAATCCCATCCTTAAAACAGTAGGGGAAAATAGAGATTGCCGCGTCGTCTGCGACTCCTCGCAATGACGGACGATTTATTTTGCGGTCAGGGCCACCGCCATTGGCGGGACAGGCAAGCCCTAACCCGCACTTCGTGAACCACCCCTTCTTTCGGCTTCGCCAAAATTCACCCCTCCTTAAAAAGGAGGGGAAAACCCTAACCCGCACATAATTTCTATCAACAGTTTCAGATAATCAGCGCTACAAAAAACAGAACTAATATTCCTAATGACATATTGATCTTCGCAAGAAGCGGTAACCGTTTCTGCAATTTCATAAACTCAGGCGTAGGAGCAGCTCCTTCGGACGGGGCTAATTTCTTGAATTTCGGATATAACAAAAAAGTTATGTAAAGCCCGATAGTTATCATCAATGCGATGGTGATCAATTTCAGAGTGAGAAAAGTCCCGTAATCTGTTGAAAAATCGAAAACCGCATCGGTGTTTAGTTGCATCACGCCCGTGATAATAAGCAATCCCACACTTGTCCAACCAAGTATCGGGAATCGTTTTCCGTTTTCCCGCATCAAATGTCCTGCCGCGGGAGGTTCAACTGTTTTAAGCATTGGCATAAATACTAAATTGATGTAAATCATTCCTCCTAACCACGCGCTTGCGGCGAGAAGATGTACAAAAGTTGCTATTGATAAAAGATCCATATTTTATCCTTCTGATTTTAATTGATAAAAGTAATACACATTATCTGTGTAAGATTGAAATTACCGCTACAATGAGCATTTCAGTTATTCTATGTACTCCACTATTGCATTAAATACAAAGCGTTTTTTCCATTTACTTGACTTTTCATATTGAGGGCTATAGCTTACCAAATAATCTTATAATTACCTGAAAAGTTTTATATGAGAATGAAACGCAGCCATATAGCTTCTGTCATAATCGCACTGCTTTTTTCATATTCATCTGCGCAGAGCCAAATGACTACAGCGGAGAAAGCGCTTGAATTTGAGCAGAGCGTTATTCCGCATCTGAAAATT
>JACZTG010000012.1 GCA_022573815.1 Candidatus Neomarinimicrobiota bacterium | reverse complement strand
AATAAAAGTTTTATTTTGATCTGACCAATTTATCGTTTGGAGGATTCAATCGTTCGGTAATTCAGCATCACGTCGGAAAACCTGACTAATCTCTTATAAATAGAAAAAGGAGAGCAGTATGGCGCGAAGCACAATGACCGAGCTTATCGGCAGGTTCAGGTTGTTCAGAGGTGACATCACATCTTCTGTGATGACGGACGGAGAGGTTCAGAACTTATTCGACCTGAACAGGAAACGGTTGGACAAGGTGATTCTTGGGAGCGACTCCGAATCAAAAGTTTTCGAATCACCAAGTAAATATGTGGAGTCGGGCTTCACAATCACGGACAGCGCGGGCAACGCCGTTTCGGCGGACGCTTCTTCGCCTGTGGAGGGATTGTTCAGTTTCAGTGCGGCTCAGTCAACTCCGCTGCGGTTAAAGGGATATTCGCATAACCTGTTTCTCACACTGTCGTTGGCGTACCGGGCGATAGTCTCGGATGAGGACAGCTGGCAGCGGTATGAGCGGGGGGAAGTTGAGCTCCAAAAGAGAGACTTGCTGAAGATGGCGGACAATTACGAGCGGATGGGATTTCGTCCGAACGTGCTGCGGACAGCCCGTGGCTAACGGTGATTTCAAAAGCGGTTTCAACCTGAATACTCTCTTTCTGATGATAGCTATTATCGCGTTTATCTTCACAGCGGGCATCAATTACGGCGGGGTTGCCGGATACAAAGAGGAGTTGGAAGAATTTAAAGATGAATACGCCCGGAAAGACGTTATTGACGTGCGGCTCCAAAATATCGAGAAAGCGTTGAATGAGATTAAAATTTCTCTGAAAGAACTGAAAAATGGTGGCACTGAGCGGTGACTTTCATTGACAACACAGCAAAACGGACGGTGACAGTTATCAGAAAAAATGCCGGCACGCAGGACCCTGTGACCGGCGAGTACACGGTTTCAACTGTAACAATTCAGGTAAATATAGAATGCGATATTCAGCCGTACACGACTAAGCGGGGCGATATTGTACGGGATGCTTCGGGAGAAGAAATCAGCGCAGACCTGATTATGTTCACGGCGACGAAGATAAGTTCGGATTTCCGCGTCCACGACCTTGTCTCCGACGGGGGAACGGAGTATGAAATCGTGGCGAAGCGTGATTGGCGTTCCCACTGGGAAATATTGTTAAGAGAGAGGAGCCGGAGCTGATGTTTTCTCAAAATGAACTGCTTTCGGCTGTCTGGCGGCAGCTGAACGCTGACGCAACACTGCAATCATCGGCGTTTCTCGGCGGAACGGGGAAGATCTGGACAGGCGCGAAACGTCCGAATCAGACTGATAATCCACTGCTGACCGTGGATGGAAATCGGACACTGAGCGAATCTACGATGGAGCGATGGAATCTTGTAATAACGGCTTACGTTCAGGATCTGGAGAACGGAAACGCCGACCTGACAACGTTAGGAAATATTACGGATCGGGTGGTTGACCTGTTGCACAGCGCAGATATGACCATCAACGGCGGACGCATCAGAAGCATTTATTTTGACAGCAGCACAGAAGCGATCTATGACGCACAGCATCATAAAGAACATCGGCAGGAATTGATTTTCCGGATGTTCGCTATAAAGACTACGTGATGCGGCTGGAGCCTTTAAGCGTTAATTCATATTCCCCCATGATTGACGGAGGACGCCGCACCACGGATTTTATGTGAGGGGTGATCGACAGAAGATCTATTATATAATTTAAATGAAAACCACCCCCAGCCCCCTCCTTATGAAGGAGGGGTGAATTTTGGTGCAGCCAAAAGAAGGGGTGGTTGGATTTTAATGCACAAGTCAGAAATTAATCCTGACGGAAACTATATAATTGAAAACCTAATTAGGAGATAACCTGATGGCTATAACAACTAACAATATACTTGTGGGCGAGGGCGAACTGAGTATCGACAGCGTAGCTCTCGGAGCCACAGAAGGCGGATTTACGCTCAGGCAGGAACAGGACTGGTTCGACGCGATGGTGGATCAATCGGTTGGAGTGCAGAAAAAGAAGTTGGTCAGACGCAGACTCTTCGGCAAGACCAATGTTGCTGAAGCGGCGCTGGCGAATTTCGCGGTGAGTTACGGGCTTCCGGCAAGCGGAATTTCGGGTCAGACATTGACTTTCGGAGGGAGCGAGCGGGGAGCCGTTACGGGTAGTTTCGTTGTAACAAACGGAAACCCCGCCGGATTCGACAGGACTTTGAGTTTCAGCAAGATAGTCTCGCTGGGCAACTCGGAATCTTCGTTCAAAAGAGACGGAATAACTTTCGTGCCTGTGGAGTTCGAGATTTTGCCTTCATCGGACGGAGTGGATACGTTTTTCACGATTAACGACGCAACGGCGTAACGGATGAATAAGTCAGCGGAAAGAGCGGCGGACATCATAACGGCGGCGACTGAAGAATTCAAAATCGGAGAGAAATCTTATACTCTCAAACCGAGAACGCTTTTTCAGATGAGGGCGATATCGAAAGCAATTGCCCGTTACAGCGACGGACTTTACGTGGGTGTGGAGGCTCTGAATTCCAAGAAAGAGGAAGAGCTGAAACCGGCGGTGGATAAGATCCTCGATATGCCGTACGACCATATTATTACGATAATTCAGATGTTCTTGGATGAGAATCGGGAATACGATTCTGAAAACCCCATTGTAACCGCGGATTCCATCGAAAAGATGGATATCCGGGAAATAACTAACCTGATAGATAAAATCTTCCATATGCACAACGTGGAGGATCTGCTAAAAAAAATCAGCGGGCTGAGGGTGGTCTGACTTTGGATATGGGAGATGTAGTGGCGGCGATCGTCGCCCTGACGAACTGGAAAGTCGATTATATTCTGCACGGGATTTCGTATCCGCAGCTTCTGCTTGTGGCTAACAGATACCCCCGTTACGGCTCTCAGCCCGAGACAAAAGGAAATAAATCCGCATCAACCGGTGCGCTTAAAAAATTCGGTGGCGAAATTGGATAAAGAAAGAACAGAAGCTGTCCTTGGCACAACATTCGAGGAGCAACGAAAAATAATCTTCATTCTCGAAGGTATTAGAGATGCGATAAAAGAGCCGGATGATGACGACGATGACGATGATAATAACGACGATGACTTAAATATTGACGATGAATTGAATTCTGGAAATAATTCTGATGGCGATGGAGACGGAGATGATGACGAACCGGACGGAGGCTTGCCCGGGGGAGATGCAGCAGATAATCGGTCAACGTCGTTTCGGCATTTCGTGGGGATTACCGAGATACAGGCGAATCTGCTTATCGGGATTTTGAACACAAGTCGCGCTATTCAGCAGGAATCGCTGGACCTCTGGCGGAACACTTTCGCGGATGGAAGTCTCAATTCTTCCACAGGGGAGCAATCTGATAAAGTAGTTGAAATCCATAATAATTTTAACGGTGATATCAGCTTTTCCGACAGCGAGAAAATTTCGACTATCGCCGAAAGACTGGCAAACGAAACTGTTTCGCAGATGCGAGCGGTGGGAATTAGAATTTAACACAGATGGAGCAAGAAATGACTGCGCAACCGGAAGAGAAGATGGAAGTCATTGAAAATATAAAAGAAGAAGTGGCAGAAGAATCGGCGGTAGCCGCCGACTCAAATATGAATCCGATTTACGGAACGGACGTCATTTCATCGTTGAAAGAACTCTTTCCCGGATTTGTGGAAGAGTATAATATGAAAGTGGAAAAGTTACGGCTTCAGCGAGATACCGAGCTTGACCAGATTCAGGATGATGAACGGTATTCGGAAGAATTCATAAAGAACGAATCGGAAAAAATCGGTCGGGAATACGACTCGCTTCTGCAAACGGCGGATTCTAATCACAGCGCTGCAATTCAGAACAGAATAGCGGGGCTGGAGTCCGAGGAGGAATCAATTATCTATGCCGATGACGAGGAAGAAGTGTCGTATCGGTCGCTTGTGAGTGAGGCGAAAAACGGGATAAATGACGCTGTGTTGTCGGACGATAAGGTGAGCCGAAAACTCGCATTGGAAACAGCGGTGAATCTGAGGAAGATAGCGCAAATAGAGGAGCAGCGGGAGCTGACAAAACTCATCAGACACTATCCGCTTGAGGCGTTGGATAAATACCGGAAGTCGTTATCTGAAAATAATACTCGACTGATAAATTATTTCGAATCTGTCTGGCCCACTGTGAAAGAAAAATCGAATCCGCTGGCTGTGGGCGACAGAGAAAAAGACGCCGCCGCAATGATGGGCATTGAAGAGACTTTTGAGAAGCTCCGGGACGACCGGCGAAAGAAGCTGAACGACCGGCTGGGTCCCGTCCGAACGCAGCGGAACCTGCTTCAACTCTATCTGAACGATTTACAACTCGCCGCTGTTATGCGGAAGTAATAATCTCTGCTTGAAGCGATGAAACTAAAGCCCAACTTGTTGTAAATTTATAGACTATCTGACTTTGCGAGGAATCGAAGACGACGTGACCTGTCCGACTATGGAGTTTCACTCGGATTGAATACTGCATCCGGATTGTGCAAATGTTTAACACTAATAAAGACTGTATCGTCAATATTGGGCAATTCTTCTTTGTTAATAAATTTCACAAATTTTGTACGATAATCCGATAAATCTCTCGGATCAAAAATTACATGGCGTTTATTTTCATCATAAAATTGAAGATATTTAGCTGAGTCAAGATTATTCACGTATCCAAAATAATATGATTTTTGTATATGCATAATTATATTAAAATTTTCTATTATCATTTTTCTACCGTCAGGTACCCGTATCCACTGAGGTTTTGGAATATCGGGATAAAATTTGTGATCATTCAAGCCATCTTTACACTTTATTTCCGTGTCATTCCAGTAATTTGCAATAATTTTAGGAAGCGGAATATCATTAAAATTTGTTATTGAATCAAGATTAAGAGAATTTCCAATTGCTCTAAATTCAAAACTTGGAGTTGATACATCACAAGCATGCTCTGTGATTACGATAGGAAGCTCAAGAGCAAATTTCCATCTTTCCTTTGAAGCACTGTGTGCTGTGCAAAGAGAAATCCCTAATCTTTTTGCTTTATTTATTGCTTTCTTCGAAAAACCTTTTCTTGCTACCAACACCGCTTTATGAGCATTAACATCCATCCTCTTTGAAGGAAGTGCGTCGATTTCGGTAATATTTACATTTTTCGAAAAATCTTTACATTCGATTATTGTTTTCACATCAAAAGGACCAACTTTTCCAGACAATAATACATCTATTTGTCGTTTACCATCATGACCATCAAGCCAAATATTATGCTCAACTGATTCAAACTCTCTATCCTTTGATAATCGTGAGAACAGTTCCGTTGTCAATATTTCGAACTCAGTTCCTTGTTTCACTTTCTATCCATACTCTATATACACTATCAGTTATATTACAGCCCATGAAAATCCGATTCTCGAGAATAAGATAATTTAGTCCGTCAGCTCCAAATCAAGCAAGCAATTTAACTCATCCCTCCACATCAAGCAAAAACCTGACCTAAACCCGTTTAAATGACAGGCAGTTGGCAATTCTGAACGGGAGAGTTGAATGGCATTCACCGATTCAATCAAATGGAACGGCAAATCGCTGCGTGATTATTTCGCGGAGATAACGGAAGTAATGGGACGAGGGAAACCCCGGGTGAACGTGAAAGGTATTTCGATTCCCGGGCGGCACGGACAGATGGCTTTCAAGCAGACGTACAAGCCTCGTATCATTGAGATAGAGGGAACTGTTGAGGGAACTTCACACTCAAATTTGATGAGCAATATCGATAATCTGAAATCGCTTTTCGCAATGGAAGATGAACTGTTGCCGACGGGAAACAGGACTATCTCCGACGGGATGGAATACGGAAGGTTAGAATTCGGCGATGAATCGGGTAGGTATTACAACGCTGTGTTCGATGGAATATTTGATCTTCCGGAAATATCGCATCGCTGGATGAGTAACGACATAAAACGGTTTCGGGCGCGGTTCAGATGCGACGAGCCTTTTGCCGTTGCGAGTGCTTTGTCCGAAGCCACAATGGCGGGTTCCGCCGATGAATTCAAGACCTTTCCCACCGGAACTGCTCACAACGATTCTATTATTGAGATAAAAGGGGCTGTCACAAACCCGATTCTTGTTGAGGGCGATAAGGCAGCGATAGCGCACTTTGATTATAGCGACAATCTGTCGGATGTAACGCTTTCTGATATTGCGGGAAATTACACAAATCAATTTGGTTACAGAACTTTCAAAAACCTTTCGAGCCGACAGTCGAAGGGAATACAGATTAATCGGAAGGATAACCTATACTTCGATAGAGGAAGTCTTCTGAATGGCTTCAATTACAAGAATTTCAATCCGTATCAGGGTACTGTCGTAATCTGGCTCAAACCTTATTTCACGGCAGGAGATTTATTAGGTCATACTATTTTCATAGAGAAGTTTGGCAGTAATAATTTTATCTCTATAGAAATTGATAATCAAACGACTCCCGGAATAACTTTCACATATAGAGAACCGACCGCAACTAACAGCGCTTCTATTTCAGGTGTTGCCGGTGATATAGTTGCCGGCGCTTGGGTTATGATTACCGCAAGATGGGACTTGAAAAATAAGATAGACTCATCAAATAACAGTTTGCAGATTGACGTAAACACATCGAGGGAAGGAGGCAATACTAAATCAACTATTGCCGTTGGCGATGTGGACGCTACACTTTCAATAGGACAGGATGAAAATTTAAATGCCTCTCAAATTACGGAAGGTTTAATCCATTGGCAAATTTTGGAGCGAGCATTGTCTGATGCGGAAATTGCGGCGCTATATAATTCGGGTGCGGGTGTTGAGCCTTTCGTTACTCCCGACACGAAACTTTTATCGGCGGGCGAATTATCCTCCGGGGTTCCTGTGAGCGTCCAATATCCGTGGGTGGATAATAAGTTCACAGATGGCGACCAAGAAGTCGATCCGGCGGCTGAGTGGGTTTACGGAGGAACAGGTGGCTCTGGTGTAAATACCTCAGTAACTAACGAGGCGGCTATAGTAAAATATGATGCACAATCGGCACAATTAGATTGGACTTCTGCCCTTACAGAAGAATATGCATTCAGGTCTACCGTCGTACTTGTTGATAACCAGGATTACTTCTATCGTCTATGGGTTTATGCTCAAACCTTACATTTCAACGATAGATTATTTCTTGATATTGCAGGAAATTCAACTGTTCATACAAGACGATTAGATAATGTTACTGATGATATGGGCGTATCCTATGCAACGGGAAAATGGTTATATTTCGAGGGAACGTTTGAAGCTGACGGCGCTGTAGCGCATCAATTTAGACTAAGAAAAGTAAACGCCAACGGCGATGCTGAAATACGAGTAGACCAGATGGATTGTCAGGTTAGTAACGTAGACAATGGAGGTATGGAAAACTTCACAGCGGGTCTGGCAGACAGTTGGACTTTGATGGGCACGCCAACTATAACGGAAGATAACTCGACTGTTCATTCAGGAGGCGCATCTCAAAAAATAGTCACCGATGCAATAGGCGAGGGTATTCGTCAGAATGGAGTATCTTTCCCGATTAACAAATGGTTTCTCGCAGCGGTATGGCTAAAAGGCAGTGACGGGACTGAAGACGTCATTATTAATGTTGAGGGATTGGTTGGAGCGATTGGCGAGACTTCAAAGACTATAACAAATATCTCAACGAATTGGACTAAATACTATCTGCTTATAAAAAGCGGCGCTTCAGATACGAATGGGGATTTAAGAATCCGGACCGCTGAAAGCGGTACTAATACTTTTTGGATTGACGATGTTCATATAATCGAACTCGACACCGTAACCGCAAATGCCGCCTCAAAAGCAACACCCGAATTCGATTCGTATTCACAGGAACGGTTCGGGCAGGGCTTATTGTTAGACGGAGACGACACGCTATCGTGGAATGTCACGGCGAATAAAGACGAAGGTTCCATAATCGTATGGCTGAAACCGCTCTTCGGTTCCGGCTGGACGGGCAATAATCAGGATGCGGTATTTTACGAGATTCGGTATGACGCGAATAACTATCTGCGACTTTTCTATGACGGGACCAACGGGAAATTTGTCTTCAGGAAAAAAGTCAGCGGGACTGATTACGATGCTGAACTGCTTGCGCCTACTTTTAACGCAGGGGAAACACTCTGTCTTACAGGCACTTACGGAGCGGGAGGCGTGAAAGTATATCTGAACGGAATCGCCGGAAACGTAACGAATTCAAATGTTTCGGCTCTAAGCGGTAATCCCGCCACCTTGTATATGAGCGATGGGGCTCAGACGCTCTTTCCCGACGCGATAGTTGACGAACTCTACCTCTTTTCCCGTGAACTTTCAGGAGTAGAAGCGCTGAAGTATGCAAATTCAGCAACCGCATTGAAGAATGATAACGCGAAATTCAGTATGACAAAAGTTCTTGCGGAAGGGGACCGGTTGCTGTTGGACAGCAGAAAGCAAACTGTGGAATTTGCCGATTCATCAGCGGGAACTTTCACAAACGCCGTAGCCTCTATGGATGTAGGCGCAATCTTGCCGAAGTTAGAATCCGGCAAATCGGTTATTTTCAATAAAACGGCAAACGGTGGAATGAATATTAAATACAGAAAGCGGTGGCTCTAAAGAATGGCAGGAATGAGATGGTATGGAAAACCACCCCTCAGTCCCCTCCTTAAAAAGGAGGGGAGGCAACAAAGGGCAGCAGCCGTCGTTCAATTCCCCTCTATAAACCAGCCCGACATTGGTCTGGCGGGGAGGGGTGGCTCAACCGAGGTTGAGGGCGGGGTGTGTCGCAAAATCAGCTGATGGCGGTTAGGGCCACCGCCGTTGGCGGGACTTACGCTTGCCCGCCTGGCATCAGTCGGACAGGCCCTGACCGTAAATAATTCCTCTCCCCTTGAGGGGAGTGTCCGCCAGCCGGCGGACGAGGGGTGTGACTGTTTGATAGCGAAAGGTTTAGAGCAAATTGATAAATCACACACTTCCCGCACGGCCTATCGTTTTATAGGAGTGCATCAACTGCGTTGATGCCGCATTGACATAGTCAATGCACTCAAAAAAAACATTTTATCCCCTGCCTCCGGCGGTGGATGCGACGAAAGAATATATGGGCTTAAAGGTACACAGGCTGATGGCGAACAATAAAATAAGGCACTAAAATATGGCTAAATTCCGGCTGGAACTGTACGACTCAGCTAACTCGTCCCGGGAGCTCATAATTCCCACTGACGATCTGATTTTCGCGAAAATGATTGACGAATTAAACGGCGATAACTCTTTATCCATAGGCATTTCAAGAGATAGCGACAGCTGGTCTATGATAGAAAATCGCAAGTTTATTCGGGTGGTGAATCTCGATGATGAGAGCTATCTGCCGTTCAGGATAAAACAAAAACAGGACACACGTACGGAGAAAGATTCGCCTACAGGATTTTTGGAGTGCGAACATATTAAATACGATATGTTGGAGGAAATCTATCCGAAATGGACTCCGTACGTTCAGGCTGAGCCTTTGACGGTGATGAATGAGATAATGGGAGAGTCGTCATTTACGGTAGGCACTATCAGCCCCGCCACCAAACTTGATGTAGTGCTGAATTTCGGCTCGGTGCTTGAGTTGGTGGACGATGTGCGGGAACGTCTCGGAAGCGACCTCATAGTCAACAATGATAAATCTGTCAGTATCCTCCCAAGAGGGACAAACCGAAGCGCACGGCTGCGTTATACGCGGAATCTCACGGGCATCAGGAGAAATATTGATACGCGGGACCTTTTCAATGTCGTATATCCGGCGGGAGGTGGAGAGCCGCCAGCGGATATCGGCGGAGACAATATCCTCGATACGGTATCAGCGGAACATATTGTCGAATCCATATCCGGCGCTACCATTAACTCTCACAATCGGTTAGTACCGTCGGACGATTCGTGGAATAATTATCATTTCGAGGTGACAAGAGCGGTGGGCGGAGTATCAATTGGAGTGCGGCGTGAAATAATAGACTCGATTGCAGGAAGTCAGGTGGTGATAACAACCGCTCTGAGCAGCCTGACGGTAGGCGATTATTTCAAGATAGTTGCCGATGCGTCGGGAACGGATTTTAATTACATAAGAGACGCAGCTTCTATCGCATCTCACGGAACGGTGGAAGCGGCTCATTTCAATAAATCCATAGTTGAGGCGCGAAATCTACTATTCAATCCTGATTTTTCACGGGAGTTCGTTTCCGGAATCGGGGAAAACTGGTCTGTTGTCACAATCGGCGGATCATTTCCGGTAGCCGCGGTGACCGATCCAAATTTCGTGCGATACGGTTCAAAGAGTCAGAAGATCGAAGAAGCCGATGTGGGAGAGGGAATAAAGCAATCTGTCATATTAGAAACGGACAGCATTTATTCGTTATACGTATGGGTTTATGTTATATCAGGTAATGTAAAACTTGAACTCAATGACGGCGTTGATGACCAGCCGTCAGCCTCAGGCGAAACGGCGGAAACCTCAATTATCGGCGTATGGACGCAGCTCATTGTTGAGGGGATTACGGCTAAAACAACTGTGGGAACTGTTAAGATACTCTCAAATTCCGCTCAATCGGAATTTTACGTGGATTCAGTTATGGTGGAAAAAGCGGCGCGACTGAGCGTTCCAAACGAATTTTATCCCATCAGCGGAGCGCGACTGCTCTGGGATGAAGGGTTCGACGCTCTTCAGGAGAATAAAACTCCGAAAACAAAATATATCATAAATGCGGTTGATCTTTATGAGATGGACCCGGACGCTTTCCAATACGACAAAATCGAAGTGGGAGACACCATTTTAGTGCAGGACGATGAGCTCGGAATTGACATAAGCGCCCGGGTGCAATCGAAAAAAATTGATCTATTGGAGCCGTGGAAAACGGAGTACGAAATAGAAAATTTCGTTGATAGGCTTCCGAAAACGCTTCGGAATGAAGCGAGACGAAATAGCCGGCTGAATCAGAGTGTTGGCAACCTGATGGGCAGACGTGTGGATGACCGGAGACTGAGTAACAGCGGGCTTTCTGTGAATAAACGCGAATTGCATATTTTAGGGTAATTGTAAGGTAAAATACGGAACAAATTGCCTAAATATGCGTATATATCAGTGTGAGGGAAACAAAGGAGTAAGATAATGAAGCGGACAATGTACGGGTGGGCATACTAACCCGTATTGGATAGATGAAAACGAAGAAAAGCCCTGAGGAAACTCGGGGCTTTTGATTTTTATCAATTGCTCATTATTTACTCATTGAATTTATATCCTCTCCCCTTGAGGGGAGTACTCCGAAGGAGGGAGGAGATTTCCCCTCCTTTCTAAGGAGGGGACAAAGGGGTGGTTGACTCTGACTGCGGGCAGGTCTCTGCCACTGCGGGACAGGCAAGCCTTAACCCGTGCATATAACTCTCCCCTTAAGGGGAGTACTCCGAAGGAGGGAGGGGTGTGACCGTTTGATCGCGAAAGGTATAGAGCAAATTGATAAATCACACTCTCCGCCTGACCTATGCGTTTTTATAGGAGTGCATCAACTGTGTTGATGCCGCATTGACATAGTCAATGCACTCCAAATAAACATTTTATCCACTGCCTCCGGCAGTGGTCTTGACTCGCACTGATATTTATCCTTTCCGTCATTCTGAGCGGAGCGAAAGAATCTCAAGTCTGTCCACTGAGGTAAATTGTGAGATTCCTTCGTCGCATCCACCGCCGCTGGCTGGGTTCGCTCCTCTGAATGACAGAGAGTGTGCGGTCAGGACCACCGCCACTGGCGGGACAGGCAAGTCCTAACCCGTGCATATATTCTCTCTCCCCTTGAGGGGAGTACTCCGAAGGAGGGAGGGGTGTGACCGTTCGGTAACGGAAGTTATTGAGTTATTTTCAAAATCACACCCACCGTCACTTCGTGCCACCTCCCTCCAGGGAGGAGATAAAAGGGGTGGTTGACTCTGAATGACAGATTCTTGGTTGTGCTGCCGGAGCAGACCGAATTGAACTTCCGATTAAGCTGAATCTATTTTATATTATCCGCTTGAAACTCACTACTCTAATAATAAAATGATAATGTACGCGGTAGTGATGCTTGCCGCTCTGGTAGTTGCGGCTCTCACTCTCTTTTCCGGGTTCGGAATCGGGATGCTTCTGATGCCTGTCTTCGCGCTCTTCTTTCCCATTGAATCAGCGATAATTATGACCGCAGTTGTTCACCTTAGCAATAATCTGTTCAAATTAGGAATTATGGGTAAGTATGCAGATTGGAGTATCGTATGGCGGTTCGTGTTGCCCGGACTGGTTACCTCCGCTTTGGGCGCTTATCTACTGACGCGTATTTCTGTTTCGGCTCCGCTCTGGACGTATGAGCTGAACGGTACGCGGGAAATCACTATAGTTAAACTTGTGGTGGCGATTCTAATGATATTTTTTGCGCTCCTTGAGCTGATGCCGACTAAAGAGAAATTCAAGTTTTCCAAGCGGTATATCCCGCTCGGCGGGGCGTTATCAGGCTTTTTCGGCGGACTTTCCGGGCATCAGGGCGCGCTGCGGAGCGCATTCCTGCTCCGCTCAATCAGCGATAAGACCCGCTTCATCGGAACGGGTGTCGTCTGCGCGGTGGTTGTGGATTTAGCCCGCCTGACCGTTTATGGAACATCAATATCTGCGGGAACGTTGACGATAGTGTCCGATTCAGGAGGTATGAATCTGATAATCGCCGCAACGGTTACGGCGTTTATCGGTTCATTTGTCGGAAGCAGGCTGATGAAAAAAGTTAAAATGATTCATGTCCGCAACAGTGTGGTAGGGATGCTTCTCTTGCTGGCGTTGCTTTTGGGCACGGGGATTATCTGATTAAATCCTGACCCGTCTTTTTTCATCTTCGCAGATAAATGCAAAAGTCAATCTTTGCGAGGAACGTATTGACGTGGCAATCTAAATTTATTAAGACGAAGGAGAAACCCGAGATTGCCGCGCTTCGCTCGCAATGACAGAACTACCCCTCCTTTCTAAGGAGGGGGGATTTGGTGGCCCTAACCTGCGCATATATATTCTCTCCCCTTGAGGGGAGTACCTCGCAGAGGGGAGGGGTGTAATAGTTATGCATCCCTAATATGAGCAAGAATTTCAGAATCACACCCACTCCCGATAAATCGGGATAAACTCACCTCCCTCGCCCGTCTGACCGATGTCGGGCAGGAGGGAGGAGATTTCCCCTCCTTTCTAAGGAGGGGACAAAGGGGTGGTTATCTACCAGCGGCTTCCGGAGACGACTCATTCATATCGTTCGTAATACTTCTCGAAAACCCTTCTGATGGGTTCGAATTGATTATCAATATAATCGAACATCAAAATTGTTGCTCCGGCGTTTATGGCAATTATGATGATAAGTCGAATTGTCCAGCTGATTGTAGTTCTGTCAAACAGCCACATCGCTAAACGGGTGAGCGCGATGTAAACGAGTACGAATATGATTGTCATTAACTGGTTCCTTCTCTGAAAGATATAGGTGCGGTACGGTCAGGGCAAGCTTAAGTCCCGCCAACGGCGGTGGGCCCTAACCCGCGCATATAATAACCTCTCCCCTTGAGGGGAGTACCTCGCAGAGGGGAGGGGTGTAATAGTTATGCATCCCTAATATGAGCAAGAATTTCAGAATCACACCCACTCCCGATAAATCGGGAAGGGAAAGATGGGGCGAACTGTTAAAAAATCCACCGATTCTGATACACTTTTTGTGTGTTTCATAGATGGTACATTGTGCGAAATTTATATTGTTATTGTGACTGATTATAGTATATGTTTTATGCTACAATATTTCATATGGCTTAATTATTTGATAATAGTAGGTATTTCCCGAGTATGTCGGTTCAATACGTTAGGTCGTATGGAGCAAATACTAATACACTCATAAATTAGGAGTCGGATATGTATAATTACCCTAAATTATTTACAGTAGCGCTTATAATCTTTATAACTGTAATCTCCTGTACTTCCGCTGAAGAGAAAATGCCGGTTGCCAAAAGTTCTCGAGCAGTTTCGGAGATCAATGAGGGAACTGTAAGGAAAACCTACATCGACAAGCCGCTCATTGGTGCAAAGGGTTACGTTGTTGGTGATTGGGAAAAAGGTGAAGCACGGGTAGAAGTGATGAATTTTCCATCATCAGAGACAGGATATGAGGCATTCCTATTTGAAATTGACGCACATGCGTATATGCAGAAGATGTTCGTCGATGGGGATCCGGAAAAGGGGATCGTTTCTGAGCCACCACCCTTTGATGAGGTAGCCGGTTTAATAAGCCAATGGTATAGTTTAGGTGACCTTGTAATGAATGACAATGGAGGCGGTACGCTGGAATATCGCGAAGGCGTGGACCTTGTTGCAAAAGGTCTAAATATGATAATGGTATTTGAAAAGGTAACATCCGGAAGGCACGACGGCCCCGAAGACATCAGCAAACTCATGGTGGAATGCAACGGACCACTCGCCGGGTTTCCCGGTGCGGATGCGATGGCGAAAGCAATAAATGTATTTTAGGTTATGTAACTATTAAGTCTTTCTGAATTACGAAAAAAAGCAACGGTGAATTCAAAATAGCAACGATTATTCTCCGATGGAATTCTACAATATCCAAACGGGAAAAATGCTGCTGTTGAAAAGATTGTGCGGTCAGTATAAATCCTGACCGCACATATATTTTCTCCCCTTGAGGGGAGTACCTCGCAGGAGGGAGCCTGCCCGACTGATGTCAGGCAGGGGGTGTGACCGTTCGGTAACGGAAGTAATTGAGTTATTTTCAAAATCACACCCACTCCCGATAAATCGGGATAAACTCACCTCCCTCAGGGGAGGAGATTTCCCCTCCTTTATAAGGAGGGGATAAAGGGGTGGTTGACTCTCTGACTTGCAGTCAGGGCCACCGCCGGCTGGCGGAAGAAGGAATCTCAATATTGTCGGATCAAGAGAAACCCGAGATTGCCACATAATTACTACGTTCTTCCCCGCAATGACTGTACTTTAAATAGCTCCCAAAAAATTTATACCTTGCATATTCCTTTCTGGTTCGGTAATATTTTTGACCGATAATATTGATATAGTATTAAAAATTATTATTAATGTGGCGGTCAGGGCAAGCCCTAACCCGCACAATAAAATAGTATAAGGAAACAGCAAATGCGTATTGGAGTTCTCACGGGAGGGGGAGATTGCCCCGGATTAAACGCTACTATCAGGGCGATAGTACGGAAATCCATTGGCGGTTACGGACATGAGGTTTTCGGAATTCGTGACGGTTGGAAAGGGCTTGTTGACGGCGATCTGTTTCAGCTTACGCATCTGGACGTAGGCGGGATAATCAGGAAAGGCGGGACTATACTCGGCACTTCCCGGACTAATCCGTATAACGATGACCATGCTATTAAGAGCGTTAAAGCCAACATCGAAAAGTTTAAACTGGACGCGATAGTGGCAATCGGAGGAGACGATACGCTTGGCGTTGCCACCAAACTGACGGAAGAAGGGATTCCGTGTGTTGGCGTTCCGAAGACTATTGACAATGACCTTTCAGCCACGGATTCCACATTCGGGTTCGATACCGCCGTTTCCATTGCGGTTGAAGCCATTGACCGCCTAACCACCACTGCGGAGTCGCATCACAGAACGATGGTGGTGGAGGTAATGGGAAGGCACGCCGGTTGGATAGCGCTTCATTCGGGAATAGCAGGCAGCGCGGACTGTATTATGCTACCGGAATTTGAGATGAGCATTCAGGAAGTAGTGGACATCATCAACAATCGGAAAGAGGCGGGGAAGAAGTTCCATATTATTGTAGTTTCCGAGGGAGCCTTGATCGGCGGTGGTGATGACGCGCTGACAAAAGACGATTCTTTGGATGAATTCGGACATGTGCGGCTGGGCGGAGTCGGCGAATACGTAGGCCGCGAAGTGGGGAAAAAGACAGGGGATGAAATACGAACCGTTGTTCTCGGTCATACTCAGCGCGGCGGTCCTCCCACGGCATACGACCGGATGCTTGCCACACGGTTCGGGATTGCGGCGGCGGAATATATCAACGAGGGAAAATTCGGCGTTATGGCAGCGCTCAGGGGAACTGAAATTGTTCCTGTTCCGCTCGCAGATGCTACAAGCGAACTGAAACTCGTTCCTCCCGAGCTGTACGAATTAGCAAAAACCTTTTTCAACTGATAGTGGCGAAACTCACTCTCGACGATATTCCACTATCCGGTAAACGTGTGCTTATGCGGGTGGATTTCAATGTTCCAGTTTCTGAAAAGGGAGTCATCGAGGACGATTACAGGATTCGGTCTGCTCTTCCCAGCATAACTAAAGTGCTTTCTGACGGCGGGCGTCTTGTGCTGATGAGTCATTTAGGCAGACCGGACGGTCACGCGGTTCCGAATCTGAGCCTTAAACCTGTGGCGGAAAGGTTATCGGAGTTACTCGACCAGGAGGTGAAATTCGTTCCTGACTGCATCGGAGCAGAAGCGTTGAAAGCATCGGAATCGCTTCAACCGGGTGAAGCCCTTCTCCTTGAAAACCTTCGGTTTCACAATAAGGAAGTAGAAAACGACAGCGGATTCGCCCGGGCGTTGGCAGTCCACGGTGAGCTGTTCGTTAATGACGCATTCGGAACGGCGCATCGCTCGCACGCTTCTACAGTCGGCGTAGCGAAAATTCTTGATCCTGCCGTTGCCGGCTACCTGATGAGTGACGAGGTGAAATATTTATCAGATCTGATAGCTGAACCGAAACAGCCCACTGTAGTGATTTTAGGCGGGGCAAAGGTCACGGATAAGATTCCTGTTATCAAAAGCCTCGCGAAAGTGGCTGACGCATTCCTGATCGGCGGCGGAATGGCGTTTACATTCTTGAAGGCTGAAGGAAAAAAAATCGGGAAATCGTTGTGCGATAACGATATGGTGGAAACTTGCAAAGAAATTTTGATGGAATTGAGAAAATCAGGCGTTAATTATCATCTGCCGACTGATTGTATCGCCGTGACGAAAGTTGATCCGAGCGAAGTAGGGGAAGTATGTACGATAGATGAATTGGGCGATGATTTGATAGGCGTAGATATCGGGCCTATGACGGTTGCGGAATTCGACCATGTTCTGGAAGGAGCGCAAACCGTCATCTGGAACGGCCCTATGGGCATATTTGAAGTGGTACACTGGTCTAACGGTACCGCCTCGGTGGCAAAACAACTTGCCGACCTGACAAAATCCGGGACAACGACTATCGTTGGCGGAGGAGATTCGGCAGCCGCTTTGAAGGTGTTGGGACTCACGGAAGAAGTCACTCACATTTCCACAGGCGGAGGAGCCTCGTTGGAGCTTCTATCAGGCAAAGAATTACCCGGTCTTGAAGTTTTACAGGAGAAAAATTGATGAAAAGGGAGTTATTTATAGCTGGCAACTGGAAGATGAACCTTAACTTGAAGGATTCGTTACAACTTGCTGAAGCCGTGGTGAAAGGAACCTCCAAGTTTGATAATATTAAGGTGCTTATAAGCCCGACTTTCATATCGCTTGTAATAGTATCGCATGCGGCTGAGGACTCATCTGTTTTGGTGGCTGCTCAGGATTGTCATTTTGAAGCATCGGGAGCTTTTACGGGTGAAATCTCCGCTGATATGATAAAATCGGCAGGAGCCGATTGGGTTATAATCGGGCATTCGGAACGGCGAAAACTTTTTGGCGAAAACGATGAAACAGTTGCAAAAAAGCTGAAAAACGTTCTTCAAAATGGTCTTAAGGCCATCGTATGTATCGGTGAATCGTTAGAAGAGAGAGAAGCCGGGATTCAGAATGACGTTATCAGGAAACAGCTTGATTATATTTTAGAGGCAGCTGGTGATTTGTCGAAAATCGTCATCGCGTATGAGCCCGTGTGGGCGATCGGAACGGGGAAAACAGCCACACCGGAGCAGGCGGAAGAAATGCACAAATATATCAGGGATCTGATAAAAAAATCCTCGGGAGAGGAAAAAGCAGAAAGTATTTTGATTTTGTATGGTGGTAGTGTATCTTTGCCGAATGCCAAAGAGCTGTTGAGCAGCCCGAATATTGACGGCGCGCTTATCGGCGGAGCGAGTCTGAAAGCAGACTCATTTATAGGCATTGCGGAAGTAGCTGAAGAACTAAGTAAGGAGTAATGATAGGTTTGTACGGTTTATTAGTAGCAATTCACATTTTTATAAGTCTTTTTCTCGTAATCAGTATATTGATGCAATCGAGTAAAGGAGGAGGCCTTGCCGGAGCTTTCGGCGGAGCGGGAACAAGCGCTGTTTTCGGCGGAAGAGGAGCCGCGAGTTTCCTCCAAAAACTGACGACAGGATTGGTAGTCTCCTTTATGGTAGTCGCTATTTTAATCGGGTTTACCTCCAGATCGGCAGAAGAGGGCACGAGCATCATCCAGGAAGCGGCAAGGGAAGCATTTTCCGGTCCGGGAGCAACTCTTCCTGCACCTTCATCCCTTAAACCGGTGCTTGAAGAAGAGAACTCCGGAAATTGAACGCTGTTTGCCGAAGTGGTGGAACTGGTAGACACGCTGTCTTGAGGGGGCAGTGCTCTTTCGGGTGTGCGGGTTCGAATCCCGCCTTCGGCACAAGATTTTAAAGTCGGATTTTATAAGGATTATTAGATATGAATCTTAAAATAACTTTATTGTTAACTGGTATATTCATATTCTCGTTTAGTTTTCCGCTTTATGCGCAGGAAGAGGAAACGGAGCAGGAAAAGGGTGAGAGAATCATAAACAATCTAATGGTTGGCGCAAATAAAGCCTACACTGACTCGAACTTACCGGCAGCAAAAGATTCTTTGAAAAGGCTTATGAGTATAGATTCTCAATTCGCTCCCGCTTATTTTCTGAGCACAAAAATCAGCGTTAGAGAAAAAAATTATGACGCCGCCGCTAAAAATATCAGAATGTCGATTAAGCTGGATCCCGATAACGATAAATATGGTAAAGAGCTTAAGAATATCATAGGTCTGAACTATAACGAAGGCAATTTAGAATATAAAAAGGGAAATTATCGGAAGGCATTGGAAAAATATAATACGGTTTTGAAATTCGATCCCGGTTACGCTAACGCTCATTATATGAAAGGGATAATCGCTCGAACTCAGCGAAATATCAAGGAATCGATAAAGAATTTTACAGCGGCTATTAACTCGAGCCCCACTTCGGGAAAATCTTATTACGCTCGAGGAAACGCATACCTTTCGGACAGGAATTACGATAGCGCGATTAGGGATTTCGAGACAGCGGCATCGCTTGACCCGACAAATGCGAAAGCATGGGCAAATATCGGAGTTATCGAGCTGAACAGAAAAAATTATGACAAGGTAATTAAAGTTACACAAAATGCGATTGACGCAGATCCGAAATTAGCGCGGGCTTACCGTGACCAGGGAATAGCCTATTCAGAAATAGATAAATGGGATAAGGCGGCTGAGCTTCAGACCAAAGCTACTACGCTGAATAAACGCGATTACAGAGCGTTTTTTCATCTCGCCGAAGCAAATAATCAACTTGGGAAATGCGATGAAGCGCAGAAAGCAGCGCTTATCTCAACGAAGCTAAAAGCGACCAGCGGCGGTTCGTGGGTTGAACTCGGTCTTTCCTATAAATGTTTAAGTATGGAAGCCGAAGCGCTTGCGGCATTTGAAAAAGCAAAACGGGACAGCAGATGGAGACAGGTAGCCGTTTACAATATCGACATAATCGTGAATAAAGATAAATACAATTTGAATTAGCTTAAAATTCTTAGGTGAAGACCAGAGCGGCGACTTATTCTAAGTCGCCGTTTTGTTTTTTATTGGGAATATTATGTGCGGTCAGGGCAAGCCCTAACCCGCACTTAAAAATATCCCCTATTTGAAAAGGAGGGGAAATAAATCTCCTCCTCGGAGGGCAAGCGTAAGTCCCGCCAACGGCGGTGGCCCTAACCCGCACATAATTCGGTGCTTTTGATTTTTATCAATTGAGCCTTATTTACTCTTTAAATTTATATCCTCTCCCCTTGAGGGGAGTACTCCGAAGGAGGGAGGGGTGTGACCGTTTGATTATGAAAATTTTAGGGAAAGATGGTGATTCAATTCCCGACATCGGTCGTACAGCTCTCTACCGCAACTAACCGAACTGCCACACACGCCAGTCCTTCCTAATAAGATTCTTATTTGATCGGCTACCCCTCCTTGAAAAGGAAGGAAAAAGGGGAGGTTGGCATATAATGAGCGGTTAGGGAAGCATAAATTATAAAGGAAAGATTTCTACTGGCTAATTTTCGAATATGAATTTGACTAAGCCAAGAGCGGCATCAATTTCAAGTATCAATTCAGCCTCAGTTTCGCCCCAATTTTCACTTTCATAAACGTCGTCCTTCACTTCTATAAGTTCATCAATATCAACCGATGTAAAAAATGAAGATTCCATATATAACTTTACGCCTGCGTTCGAAGGAAGAATTATAGTCGTGGAGCCTAACCCTAAATCCATATTCACATATACGCGGCGATTTATTTCCCCTGTCAGGTCAAGAGTGATAGAACCCAACCCGGCTTCGATATTCAGCTCGTCAAAATTTGCGTTAAGGAGGTTTTTTCCTTTGAATTTCGCAAGTCCGATCTCGATATTCAGCTCGTCCATTATTATTGGATTAGGTTCATCGAAGTTAATAAACATTCGACTTGCGCCTGCTTCGATGTTGAGATTGCTGATTTTCATTCCGGTAAAATCCAGGTTGGCTTTTGCGGCGCCCACTGCGATTTCGAACTCAATAGGGATTTCATCGGTAAATTTCAGGTCCCAGGATGTTTTCTTGGTAGATGATAGACCCAAAGATATATCGTGGTCTTCATCGAAAAAGTCCATCTCTTCAAAGACATCATAATTATCGTAATAATGATTTTTTGATGTAATGCTGAAAAAGAGTAACGCTTCCCCATCTTCGTTGTCCCGGAAATCAAATACAGGTTTAGTCTCCTCTTTGCTGTATTCCACTTCAACAGAAAGAAGTTCTCCGTGAGATGATTTCGAGAGCCATATTTTGCCGCCCCCCAACACAAGCTTAGCATAGAGGTTATCCTGATTTTCCAACCGTTCGCTCCGGGAGAAAGTCGCCATCCTTTGCGGAAGAAATCCATAAGAGGAATCTACCGTGAAAAGCATTGCGAAAAGCATTGCGCAGATTTTTAATAATGGATTCACAGCAGCTTCATCTTTGTTATGGATTTCTTTAATATTTCACGTGCGCGGAATATCCTTGCCTTGACGGTTCCAATGGGGATATTCAACGCCTGCGCGATTTCTTCGTAGCTATTGTCTTCTTTATGTCTCAAATTTATCACTACTCTATATTTTTCGGGAAGCTCCTCAATTATTGAATTTATGGACGAAAATAATTCGTTCCTGAGGGAGTCTCTCTCCGGGTTGTAAGAATTATCGGGGAGGTCCTGACTGAGAGAGCCGTTCTCTGTCTGAATTGGAGCATCAATTGAGGTAGTCTTGAGTTTACGTTTCCTGAGATGGTCGATGCAATTATTCGAGGCGATTTTAAATAACCATGTGCTGAACGAATATTGCTTATTAAACGATGCCAGAGCATTATAACTTTTGATAAACGCTTCTTGAACAAGGTCTTGTGTCTCCTCATGATTCCTTACCATCTTGAATATCAGCCCATAGAGAGAATTTTCATATCTCCCCATAAGGATACCGAATGCGTCTTCATTTCCACTAATGGATTCATCTATGAGCTCGTAGTCGCTCCTATCTTCCGCATTCATATCTATTTACGTTTGATGTAGTTTATTGTTGCACAAAAGCGACGGTAAGTTACTTTGAACCTTAGTAATAGTCAAGATTCCGAATAGTGGGGGAATTTCAAATCAGTCGGATGAGGATAATATTGAGATTACCAGGTGTTAACAACCACCCCTCAGTCCCCTCCTTGAAAAGGAGGGGAAGTCAAGCTCCTCCCCCGGAGGCAGGTGTCACGAATCCCGCCGGAGCCGGGAGATGACAGATATTGGTTTAGCGGTCAGGGCCTGTCAGACTAATTCCAGGCGGGCAAGCCCTAACTCGCACTTAAATATATCCCTTCCTTA
The DNA here is from genome assembly GCA_022573815.1 of Candidatus Neomarinimicrobiota bacterium. NCBI lineage: Bacteria > Pseudomonadati > Fidelibacterota > Fidelibacterota bacterium. The sequence continues at coordinate 36,110 of JACZTG010000012.1, read as the reverse complement.
AAAAGGAGGGGAAGTCAACCTCCTCCCCCCGGAGGGAGGTGAGTTTATCCCGATTTATCGGGAGAGGGTGTGATTCTGAAACTTGATAATATTTTGGGGGTACTTTACGATTACACCCCTCGCCCGTCAGTTGACGGGCACTCCCCTCAAGGGGAGAGGGTACTTACGTGCGGGTTAGGGCCACCGCCGTTGGCGGGACTTACGCTTGCTCTGACCGCGCCTAAATTCTTGTCATTGAGACCATTGTGGATTGCAAAAGGGGTATCAGTGTAAAACTGAATTCACTGCTTTTCTTTCTTGGAAAATTAATTGGACGCTCAAATCAAGACGATTCTCTTCAATATCTTGATTTGAGCTCCAATGATTGCTACAGAAACACTTGACTAAAACGCTTTAATCAAGGTCGAAATTATTCTTAATGTTTGTTTTGATAATTCCTTCGATATCCTGACAACTACCGCCTCCTGAACTGTCATCTATCAGAAGGTTACCGTCGTTATCAAACGTTAAATCTCCATCATCCAAACAGGTGGTGATATCTATTCCCTGCAGCCATTCATCCACCAATAGATTTATCACGACATTATTAAGCGCATCTTCATCTATAACTATACCACCCGGTTCTTCAAACCGTACGTCTTCATTAAATTTCAAGACTATGGAGAAAGATCTTCCCGTTACATCATCGTAATCGAAATTTCCTGCCACAACTAAAGTATTTTCGAAAAGAGCATCGCTTGAATCTACAAGACCGTCACTCGCTTTCGAATCATCTAACCGGACGTCAATACGCTTGTATATTCCGGGTTCTATTGTGAACTCACTTATCGCGGGAGTGCTGACACCTGTCATCAGATCAATGACGAAAGGACCATCAATACTGATTTTATCTTCGCCGAGAGTATCAACTACGCCATCGGGAAAATCGAATTGAATGTTCCTGACACTGACGCGCGCTTCTTTGATGGAGAAGAGTGTTCCACTCAAGTCGGTCACTGAAAATATTGTATCTGTGACTACTGAGTTTAAAGTGGATTTTGACGCACTGCCCGTTGAAGATGATAGCTGCATAGTAAATGTAGCTGTCCCATCCCCAGCAGGCGCTGTTGGATCATCACTGCACGCTGTAAATATTGCAGCGACGAAAAGAAACTGTATAATTACCTTCATATTTTTCTCCTATTTATTTTTGCATTCACTCAGTCTTAAACAGCAACATAAGAGTAAAGTTCCAATTAATTTTGCTGCAAATCACATAAAAGGATTTAACTGTTATAACATTTGGTTTAAGTGATATGAGAAACAACTTTCCAATCAGGTTATTAAGCGGTTATGACCACTGCTATTGGCGGAACTGACGTAAATTCTGACTCGCGCTTAGTCGTCTTCGACTCCTCGCTCGTCCGGAAGACAGACAGGCAACGATAATTATCTTATCAACCGACGGCACGTGGGTATTTCCCCTCCTTTCTCAAGGAGGGGATTAAGGGGTGGTTACCTATATGAGGTAATAGCCGGTTCAGAAAAGTTCATCTGATTATAAATTATACCTTGACAGTCTTCATTATGGAGTATAGATTGATTATTGTGAATGAGACTCGTTCTCAATTAAGAATTTGATACTATGGAGCATGTAATTGAAATACAGTAAACTAAAAAACAATACACCCAGCCATTCGTTTACACGGTTATTTATATTTGTAATATTACTGATAAGCAGTCAAAACGCCACAGAACTGTTTGCTCAGGAGTTCGGCTCAATACTTGGAAGAGTCATTGATGCCGGGACGAATGAGCCGTTAGCGGGTGCGAATATCATAATTAAAGAGATAGGAAGGGGAACTACGACAGATTTGAACGGAAGATTTATTTTGGAGAATATCACTGCCGGAGGGCACATCCTTACCGGAAGTTATATCGGCTACTCTAAAATAAATATAAGCGTATTTGTCAGCAGCGGTCGCGCTTCCTCGGTCGAATTGTTTATGGAGATAACCACGCTTAATTCTCCGCAGGTTTTCATCATAGGCGAAGGGAGTCAGGCGCTCCAACGCATACCGGGCTCGGGAACTCTTATCTCGTCCGCAAGGCTCATGAACACAAAGCCGCTTAGCGGAAATGAGATTCTCAGGCAAATTCCGGGAATTCATATTCAGGAAGAAGAAGGACTGGGATTGCGCGCGAATATCAGTATCAGAGGACTTGATCCCGACAGGAGCCGAACGGTTCTTATGTTGGAAGATGGAGTTCCTATTGCGCTTGCGCCATATTCAGAACCTGAAATGTATTACACGCCTCCCATAGATAGGATGAGTAAAATTGAAGTCGTGAAGGGAAGCGGGTCTATCCTTTTCGGACCTCAAACCATAGGCGGGGTCATAAATTATGTAACCATAGATCCCCGTCAAGCTCCCGAAGGACGCTTTATTTTCCAGGGCGGTCAGAATGGCTTATTTATCGCTCAGGGTCAGTTCGCCAAAAAATACGAAGAAGCGGCTGTGCTTCTGAACGTTCTCCGAAAGCAGGGCGACAGCATCCGCAGCATCTTTTTTAATGTCACCGATATTCTGGTAAAGACGACTGTTAGCCTGAGTGCGCGGTCAACTGTCGGATTCAAGGTGAATGCGTATGACGAAGCCTCTAACTCGACCTATGTGGGGCTTACCCAAAAAGGATATGATACAGATCCTAACTTTAATCCCGTGCCTGATGACCGGTTGAAGATTCGGCGGTATTCCACAAGCGCCACGCATCAATATAACTTCAGCTCGAAAGCAAGCCTAAAGACCACGTTTTATGCGTATCAGACAACAAGGAATTGGCAGAGGCAGGATTATCACTATTCGGACGATGGAACGGAAATAATTGTTGAGAACAGCACAGGCAACCGGAACCGAACATTTGAGGTTGTCGGTCTTGAGCCCCGCCTGAAAATAGATTATTCGATAGCCAACTTCAGGAATGAACTTGATGCGGGCGTCCGTGTTCACTCCGAACGGGCTCACGAACAGCGGATAAACGGGGAGAGAGGGGACTCCAATACAGGAATTATTCGCGACGATGAAGTGCGTTCGGGGAAAGCGTTTTCATCTTTCATCCAAAACAGCATATTCATTAATGAAAAATTACGGCTGACTCCCGGAATTAGATTGGAGCGGTTTTCCTATAACAGGCATATTCTGCGCACAAGAGTTACCAATACTGAAGGCGTTAGGGTCCCTACAGATGTTGATATCAGGTCAGGAGACGATCTCTTTGAATTGATTCCCGGTTTCGGTATCAGCTATGTGCCGAACAACTCTTTTACGCTGTTCGCAGGCGCGTTCCGGGGATTCGCTCCGCCCAGAATTAAAGATGCGATTGCCATAACAGCAGATGGAACGCAGGCGATCTCTATCTTATTGGACGCTGAACGGAGTCTGAATCTCGAAGTCGGCACCCGATTTGAAACAGACGGCGGATTGTCATTTGAAACGACACTGTTTCTGATGGATTTTTCCAACCAGATAATCCCCACATCCGAATCAGGCGGCGCGGTTTCCGATCTGCCGAAAGTCAATCAGGGAGAGACCGAACATAAAGGAATCGAAGGAAATATCGGTTATGATTTTGCCCGGCTATTTGATGTGAACTCGAGCCTGACAGCCAATCTGACTTTCACGCATACAAACGCCAAGTTTTCCTCCGACAGGTTTATCAACGGCGTGAACGTAAAGGGATTCAGACTCCCGTACGCTCCGGAGAATATTTTTTCGCTGCGGTTTCAATATGTTGGTCAACGCGGATTTAACTTAGGGTTAAACGGTACTTTTGTAAGCGAACAATTCGCTGATAATGCCAATACGATTGAAGGTTCTGCCAATGGACGCATAGGACTTATACCTTCGTACCAGATTTGGGATGTTACAGGTCAATATCAATTGCGCACGCTTCCGATGCGGGTGTCATTCGCATTGAAAAATATATTTAACAGCAAATACATAGCTTCCCGCAGACCTGAAGGGATAAAACCGGGTCTATTCCGACAGATGTCGGTAGGTTTCGATTACTTTCTATAGGTAAGAGGGGTAAGACCTACATCTTTTGACTCTATCGACCACCCCTCCTTTTTAAGGAGGGGTGGTTGTCATATTGGAGCGGTCAGTCCGTCAGCCGACGGATAACCCGCACACTTCTTCGTCATTCCGAGCCCGCCGACTGGCGGACGAAAGAATCTCAGATCTGTAATTACAGGCTATATCAGAGATTGCCACGTCGTCTGCGACTCCTCGTAATGACAGATAGGATTGAAAGAGGAATTATTTTATTCCTGAAGCGCCGCTACTACCCGATTCAGATCACCAAGACAGCAAGTTCCTTTTGGATTCTTTATGTCACATTCACAAAGACCTGCTTTGACTTTTTCAGCCACGTCACGGGATGCGGTGGAGGCGCCTGTTTCTTTGATCTCTTCTTCAATACGTCCTCGCGTCCAATCAAAACAATAACAGACGTTCACATCTCTGCCCGAATCTTTTGCGAATACCGCCACCTGCAAATCACCTTTGGTAAAAGTACCGGAACCATTCTGACTGAAATATACTACGAGGCAATCAGGAGCGTCGCAATAGTAATACTGCGAATCTGATAAGTTTCCAATCAATTCAGGTTTTACCAAATGCTCAACAGTTCGGCGCTGAATTTTTCGGGAGCTCGTTCCCGATTGTGGACAGTCGGCTCGCAGGGGAGCATCTGTTTTCTCCGTTACAAGGCAGCAAACTCCGCCGGCTTTGTGTTCGTTCGCCATAATTTTATCTATCGAAACATCGCAGCAGTCATGCATAGCTATCCTCTATTTTTAATAAATTGTAAAAACCCGACCTTGTCGTCCTCTTTTAAAAAGTGTTGTGTTAACAAGCCTAACACAACTCCGAATGCTACATGAGCGATGAGAGTAAGAATAAATAACTGTGGCCATAGGTAATTGATTCCGAATGGACCGACCATGGGACCCATAGGCGGTGCGGTCATCATACCGAGTTCCATCAATAACAACCAAAAAGTAGCCCACAAAACAGCTGATTTATAATTATTCCGTTTCCCCCAGATGAAAGCATAGATTAATCCGAAATTTGCGCCGTTGAAAAAATGAATGAATAATCCAACCGGGTAATAAACGGCGAAACTCCCGCTTCCTGTTGCAGCTTTTCCGAAAAGAATAGGCATATCAGCAGGCAGCCAGCCGTGAATAACTCCCGATTGTCTGACCGCGTCTAAAGCGATAGTGGCGATAGCTCCCGTACCTAATCCTACAACAATTCTTCTGAATAGATCGGGATATTTTTTTCGGCTGTAAACTGTAATCGCAATAAGAACCAGTATGGACGGAATATAAATCAGTGGAATATAATATGAAGCAAACTCGTGAGCTGTAATTACTACTTTGGGACCTAACGATACCTGCTTGATGAGCTGAGCGTAACCAAACGAAAGAGTTACGAACTGAATAGGAACAGCTCCACCGGTGAACAGCGCGAGAAGAATGAGATATTTTCTTTGATTATTTTTAAGCAAAACAGCGGTAAAAAAATACTATTTGGTCGTAGTCTTAGCTATCGTTACCAATAATTCATCAAGCTCTGCAGCAAGCTCATTAAGACCCATATAAGGATTGAACTTGTGAGAAGGTCTTATATAGCGTACCATCACTTTACCGTTGGGCATTTCCATCACTACAATCTTCAGTGGCGGTTCAATTGATGCCAGTTTGTTCGTTTCATATATTCGTTTCATATAACGCGGATGGAAAAAGAATATTTGCCTCATTCCTTTTGTCTTAACTCCAACAAGCCGTAACATTTTCTGAGGGTCAACTTCGTTGATAACCATCAGGTTCTGCTCTTCAATACTTGCTTTAAGCAATTCTACAGTGTCAGAGAAATCGTAAATTGATTTTGTAATCAGATGGAAATCAGGCGCTTTCATCATTTTTTTATTCTGCGCCATTGCGGAATTGAAACCGCTGCTGCCGATTAAAAAAGTAAGAACAGTTATCAGCAATACTTTAATTTTTGATTCAGCGCTCATATTCCCCCCCCTAAGATATTTAATTAATAATTCGCCTGAACGAAAAAACGAATCTAAACGAATCCAGCTGATTACCCGTAGCGGACTTCCAGATGGGAAAATCAAAATTGATAAGACCGGACACTCTGTCGTTTATCTCGAGATTCAAGCCTAACATTCCCTCGATAAAAGTGCCGCCCGAATTTGGCGGATTGATTTCGTTCCACTCGTCTTTTCTTTTAATTCGCGTTGTAAGTTTGAGATATGGAAATACATTCCTGAACAGCGCTCGCTGCCTGATAGCGTGAATGGTTATCTTGGAATTTAAGCCGGGATTAAAGCCGACGTTACTTGTTGAAGAATAAACTCCCTGTCTGATAGTTGCGCCTATTATGAACGGAAATTCTGAGCGGTTCCATACTTCAAGAGAAACATCAGCAAGTTTCGTTCCGTTGCCCAGAGCAAAGTGCCTGTGATCACTGAAATCGGCAGACGTCAAAAATGGATTGACGTCAAAAGAATCGCCCGTTGGCAGAACAAAGTCGGAACCAAAGAATAATCGCCAGCCGGGACCTAAACGCTGATTCCTTAACACCCATTTAAGACTTATCCGCGTGTCTCCGATTCCGTTCAAGCTTTCAGTTCGGTGATGGAAGTCTTCTTCAGCGGGATTTTGTGATATACGCTTAATAGGTAAATTGACATACAGATTGAGAAGGCTTGAGACCCCGTAACCTACAAACAGATTCAGCTCGGTTATAGTAAGACTTCCGGCATGCCCGGATTCGCCACTGCCGTTATCGCTGCTGAGAATTTCAGAAGAATACGATTGTGTTCCTCCGCTTCCGATGAGAATCTGGTCTTTCCGAAGACCTATACCTTCAATTGCGCTGCCGACCGGAAGCGTTATATTCCCTCAAAGGGGTCACTGCCCCCAGGCAGGGGAGGCATAAGAAATTATCAGGACGAATATGAACAGATAAAGTTTATTAAGCATTAGGCAATTTCTTTCATGAATCTATTTATGTCACCGAGACAGCATGCGCCTTTAGGGTTTTTCCTTTCGCACTCGCAATTATCAGCGTTCACTTCTTTTGTAACTTCATCAAAAGCCGTTGAGCTGCCCGTAGTCTCGATTTGATCTATGATGCGTTCTCGCGTCCAATCGAAGCAGTAACAGACATTCACATCATCGCCCGGATCTTTTGCGAATACCTTGACTGAAAGATCATCGACGCTGAATGAAGGCGCTTCCTGATTCGAAAAATATACAACTTCACATTCAGGGTCGCTGCAATTATAATACTGAACATCTTTTGAGATTAGATGTTTTTTATCCTGAACGATGAGGTTTTCCAAAGTTTCATGATAAACTTTTTTAGACAGCGTGCCTGATTCCGGACACTCAGCCTTTGCCGGCGCTTCAATCTTTTCCGGAACAACACAGCAGCCGCAAGAATCCACTTCAGCTGAATGCGTGGATTCTGCTTCTTTAATTATGATATTTGTATCTGTCAAAATATTTTCTTCTGGCTAAGTGATTATCAGCAGTAATTGAGGGACAAACATAAACACAACCGCCACGCCGGCGGAAATCCAAAGGATGGCTCTGTTTATTTTTCTCGATTTCCTTATAGGTTCAACTTCGCATTTTCCATCAACACAGGCTTCCTCTATAGGGCGATATGCCATTTGAAAAGAGATTCCGAGAAGCGCTAAAGTGACGACCAACAAAATTGGTCTGTATTTTTCCAAGCCTACGCCAAATCCTATACCACCTACTCCAAGAAGAGTAAAGGCTAAAGGGCCGATACAGCAACTCGAGGCAATAAAGGCAGTAAATACCGAGCCCATAGATGCGAATGAACTTTTAACCATACAATCCGCCCATCTTAACGAGATTCACAAGGAGATTCAGATACGAGTTATCAGAAATTGAGTAATATATCGTCGGCGGTTCTCTGCGTGTTTTCACGAAACCGATCTCTTTGAGTTTTTTGAGCTGGTGAGAAATAGCGGAGACCGTGTGACCGATAATGTCTGACAGGTCGCAGACGCAGAGCTCGCCCGCTTCGGAAAGGATGAAGAGGATTTTTATCCGTGTTTCGTTGCCTATAATGTCAAACGCTTTTGCAATCGCAGCTAAATCAGGTCGATTGAGCATTTTATTTTGCAGTTCTCTGAGATTATCAATATCAACTTCTTTCCGTGTACAGGTGATTTCGGAAAGTTCGATAATCTTTGCTATTGTTTTTTCCAATTCTTTTCCTTTTATTTGAACAGTTGTTCAAATGATTATACGTACGCAGCTAAGATATGTTTCACAAATTTAGATGTCAAGTACTTTTATCGATTGATATTAGTGATTATTAATAAATATTTATGAAACATTATGACAATAGATACCGTAAACCTATTTGAGCAAACAGTAAAATAATAATAAAAAGGAGCAAGTTATTGAACGTTATAATGGTATTAATGAAGAATTCCTCAAATTATCGGAAAAACAGCCGGAGTGGAATCAAGAGACCCTCTGACCAAAAAAACCATCTCGCTAACGGTAACTCCCGATAGCGGAATATCCGACATTGAGCCAAATGAAACCGTTATATCCTTTATGATCCCCGATACGGATGAGGTCAGGTCTGATGTGATAAAAAGTTTCTGCCACTATGTCAATTTCTTTGAGTCGCGAAATTCGGCGGAAGAATGGATTTCCCAAAGCGAAAAGAAGGACGATCTGCTGATTTTATCATTGGAAGATGCATACATGATTGCGCTGCGAAGAAACGAGCTGCAGCTTGGTGAAATCTTGATACCGTATAAGGATTACTAAACCTCTTCGTCATTCTGAGTCCGCCGGCTGGCGGACGAAAGAATCTCAGCATTGGAACCACTCCGTCTTTCGTCCCGAACAATCGGAACAAAATCCGCCCCTCCTTAGAAAGGAGGGGATATAGGGGTGGTTGTCTTATTAAGTGCGGGTTAGGGCTTGCCCTGACCGCATTTCTCTATTAAATTCACATCCTATTATGATTCGCGCGCTGATATTAGATTTAGACAACACCTTGATAGACTTCGTTCGATTGAAGGAGAACGCTATTGACGCCGGGCTTGCCGGAATGGCGGAAGCGGGTCTTAAATTGGATATGGACTCCGCTCACAAGAGAATTATGGAGATTTACGAGGATAAAGGGTGGGAATATCAGGAGGTGTTCAACGATTTTATTCTTGAACTCAACAACGGAGTTCTCGATTACAAAATTCTCGCAGCGGGAATCGTAGGCTACCGGAGGGCGAAGGAAGCGGCTCTCGTTCCGTATCCGCAGGTAATTTCCACTCTTTATAAACTCGTGAAAACCGGAATAAAACTCGGAATAGTGTCGGACGCTCCAAGCAGGGAGGCGTGGCTCCGGCTCTGCTATCTCAATCTGCACAACGTTTTTGACGATGTGGTGACATTTACCGATACGGGAAAACGTAAACCCGATCCGGCTCCGTTCGAGGAAATATTGCGGCGGCTTGACATTCCCGCAAGCGATGCGCTCATGGTTGGCGATTGGCCCGAGCGCGACGTTGTGGGAGCGGCGGCTGTGGGGATGAAAACCGTTTTCGCCCGATATGGCGACACATTCGATACAAAAGAATCCGGCGCGGACTACGAGATAGACGATTTCAACGACATCCTGGATATAATTAAAAAGGAAAACGCTAAATGACGGAAGTCGGCATAGACATAATCGAGATCGAGCGAATTCGCTCGGCGCTTAAACGATGGGGAGATAGGTTCAAATCCAAAGTTTACCTGCCTGATGAAGTTAAATACTGCGAAGCGCGTCATCATCCGGCGCAGCATTTCGCCGTTCGGTTTGCGGCAAAGGAAGCGGTGGCAAAAGCGATAAAATCTTCCTCAGATGTTACGATGAAGTGGCGCGACGTGGAAATCTTGACTCAGAAAGGGGGCGCGCCGAAAGTTCGATTGCACGGCGAAGCGGCTCAGCGGTTCTCCAATCATAATCTTTCTCTCAGCGTCTCCCATTCAGACGAGTCCGCCGTAGCGGTTGCCATCCTTAACTCTCAGAACTGAATTGATTCCGGTAGTTAATTCAGATCAGATGCGCAGCATTGAAAAACGCGCTATTGAATCTTTTAAAGTTCCCATAACAGCGCTTATGGAAGCGGCAGGATTAAATGTCGCCGACGCTGTGCTTGAACTCTTGGAAGATTTACCCGAGCCGAAAGTCGCACTGCTTTGCGGAAAAGGAAACAACGGCGGTGACGGATTGGTGGCGGCAAAATATCTCACGGCAGAGCGGATTGACAATGACGTTTTTATCTTCGGAGCGAAAAACTCGCTGAGAGGCGATACGCTGGCTAACCTGAAGATTCTCCAAAAATCTCAGCCCGACACGATTTCGTTCGTCACCGATGCAAAAGATATTGATCTTTCTTCCTATGACCTGATAGTTGACGCTATCCTCGGCACGGGAACCAAGGGCGATCTTCGCGAGCCGATAAATTCCGTAGTGGAGCATCTTTCAACTCTTTCCGCGATGGTGGTGGCGGTGGATATGCCGACGGGCATCAGCGCCGAAGACGGCAGCAAGAGCAAGAACGCCGTTAAGGCGGACATAACAATCAGTATGGGAATCCCGAAAATAGGTCAATTCTTCAATGCGGGAATTGAACATTGCGGGGAAATTCGTGTGGCTCCAATCGGCTTTCCCGCCGCGGCTATTAGCGAGGGAAAAGTAGATATATTTATGCTTGAAAAGCGTGATGTCCGGAAACTCGTTCCTCCGCTGGCGGCTGACCTTTATAAACAGCAGGCGGGGAAACTTCTGGCTATCGGCGGTTCACGCGGGATGACGGGAGCCATTACCCTTTCGAGCAAAGCCGCTCTATCAATGGGATGCGGGCTTGTCATCACCGCCGTTCCCGCGAGTCTGAACGAAATCTTTGAAGTGAAACTCACCGAAGAGATGACGCTTCCGCTGGAGGATGATTCGAAGGGTCACTTCACAGCTGAATCGAGTTCGGCGTTGACAGATTATTATGAATGGGCGGATGTTCTTCTCATCGGACCCGGACTCGGCAAGACGCCCGAAACAGCGGAATTCGTGCTGAAGGTAGCGGAGGGCACCCGTATTCCGATGGTCATAGACGCAGACGCTCTTGCGGTATTTAAGGAGCGGAGATCGCTGCTTGCCCATTTGGGAAGTTCGACTGTTCTTACTCCGCATCACGCGGAATTCGCCAATACATTTGAATATCCGATTGAAATGGTAAAGAAGAATCCTATTTCCGTTGCCAGGGAAACAGCGGTGAAATACGGAATCAATATCGTGCTGAAAGGAGCTCCATCCGTGACGGCAGACCCCGACGGAACGGTTTATCTGAATCCGACGGGAAATCCGGGAATGGCAACAGCGGGCTCGGGTGATGTGCTGACCGGTATGATAGGATCGCTGATTGCGCAGGGTCTTTCATCGAAAGACGCTGCCGTAGCCGGAGTTTATCTGCACGGATTGGCGGGGGATATAGCAGCGGATGAAATGGGAATGAGACCGATGAAAGCGTCCGATTTGATTCGCTCGTTCCCCGAAATGTATCGAGCAATCGAATGAATTTCGAGAAGATAAATTTTCGAACGCTGAGCTTTATTTATGCTGTCGGGATAATTGCAGTTTCGAGTATTCCGGGAAACTACCTTCCAAGTCAGGAAGTGTTTTCGTGGGATAAGGTTTTTCACTTTGTTGAATATTTTATCTTCACCTTGCTCATTGCGTCGGCGTATATTTATTCACCGGACCGAAGACGCAGAATGAAATGGATTGCCTATACATTGAAAATAGGAATTATATTTCCCTTATCGGATGAGTTCTATCAGAGTTTTATTCCCGGCAGAACGTCCAGCTGGCTTGACGTTATCGCAGACCTTTCGGGAGTGACGATAGCGTTGTTCAGCTTGGCGTATTTCTATGACAGCTATCAATCAAGAAACCGGATAAATGATAAAACGACTTAAAATAACAAATTTCCGCCTCATCAAAGAGGTGGACATCGCTCTTGGTAAAGGGCTGAACGTCATCACGGGTGAGACGGGCGCGGGAAAATCAATGCTCATAGATTCCATTAGTATGCTTCTGGGAAAACGCACGAAATCGGATGCCGTCAGGAAAGATACGGATGAAGCGGTGGTGGAAGCCGAATTCATTATTAACGAAAACATCGCGGCTCAATTTGACGATGGACTGGATGTCACGCGGCTTCTCTTCAAACGGGTGATAAATTCAAACGGAAAATCGAAATCGTCAATCAACGATTTGGCTCAATCATCTTCGGCAATGAGAGAAATAGCCTCGCATCTCATCGACCTGCACGGACAGCACGAACATCAATCGCTGCTGGACCCGAAACGTCACGGCGGTTTTATTGATGCGCGAGGCGAACTAAGCGGATTGAAGGAGAAAGTGCAAGCAGGATATTATTCGACAAAATCGGCGAAGGACGAACTCGACCTGCTGTTGGAACGAAAGCGATTGGCGGAGGAGCGGCGCGAACTGCTGAGTTTTCGGATGAAAGAATTCTCTTCCGCAGATCCGCAGGCTGGAGAGACCGAAGAAATCGAGGAAGAACTCAGGCTTTTGGAACATGGCGAAACACTCCTCAAAAAGAGTCAGGAATTGGCGAACCGACTGTATGAGCAAGATGCGTCACTCTATGAGGTCTTGGAATTCATACGCGCGGATTTGGAAGAGCTTTCTAAAATAGACCCTGATCTGAAAGAAGAAACTACGGAAATAGCCGGCGCGTCCATCGCTCTCAAAGAAGTGGCGGCAAGCCTTTCCAGCTATGCGGATAAAATCGACCTTGACCCTGCCCGGCTCGAACAGCTGAGAGAGCGCCACACTCTGCTCGTATCGCTGGCGCGGAAATACGGCGGGAGCGAAGCAGCGATGCTGAAACTATACGAAGAGACGCGAGAGGAATTTGATTCTTTGGAATCAGTTGAAGGCGACATTGATAAGGCGAGGAAAAGTTTTGAAGATGAAAAAGCTGCGTTCTCGAATGCGTGCATAAAACTTTCGGACCGGAGAAAAACGGCGGCAGAAATATTTGCGACTGACGTAGTGCAATCTATGAAGGGATTAGGGATTGAAAATTCACGATTCCTAACCGAAATGGGGCGACAGGAATCTGAATCGGGTTGGGTGACGGACACAGGCATAACGCTGTTCGCCACGGAAAACGGAATTGATAATATGGAATTTTATATTTCCACCAATCCGGGTGAAGACATGAAACCGCTTGCTCAGGTGGCATCGGGCGGTGAGATTTCCCGTATCATGCTCGCCATCAAAGCGATGCTCGCCGAAAAGGACAATATACCCGTTCTCGTTTTTGATGAGATAGATATCGGAATCTCGGGCAGGGTAGCGGAAGCGGTCGGCGAACGGTTGCACGAACTCTCCAAATATCATCAGATTATTTGTATCACTCATCTGCCGCAGATAGCGAGCAAAGCCGACACACATTATCTTGTGGAAAAAAACGTGAAATCCGGCAGGACTTTCTCCACGGTTAGGGAACTTAGCCTCGCCGAACGGAAAGAAGCAGTTGCATCGCTGCTCGCCGGAAGCGAGGTTACCGACAGCGCGCGAAAACAGGCGGAGGAGATGCTTCTTGGATAAGTTCGTAATTCATGGCGGAAAGCCGCTTAACGGCGCTATCAAAGTTAGCGGCTCGAAAAATGCCGTCCTGCCCGTAATGGCAGCCGCGCTTTTGGCACGCGGGAAAAGCGTTATCCGAAATGTGCCTAACCTGCGTGATACTCGGACGATGGCGAAACTTCTCACTATTATCGGCGCGGAGGTGAGATTCGAGGACGGCGTTATTGAGATAGACGCGGCGGGAGCAAATAATCCCGAAGCGCCTTACGAACTTGTGAAAACTATGCGCGCATCGTTCTATGTTCTCGGGCCGCTCACGGCGCGTTTCGGAGAAGCGAGGATAAGTCTGCCGGGAGGCTGCGCGTGGGGACCGCGACCCGTTGATTTGCATCTGAAAGGTCTGGAAAAACTCGGCGCGCAAATTGACCTCACTGAAGGATATATCAAGACGAGAACAAGCGGGCTTAAAGGCAGCGCAATAAATCTCGCTATCTCAAGCGTGGGCGCAACAGGAAACCTGCTTATGGCGGCTGTCACAGCCAAGGGAGAAACTACCATCGAAAATGCTGCCAGAGAACCTGAAATCGTCTGCCTGATAAATTTTCTTAACCTTATGGGAGCGGATATACAGGGAGGCGGAACCGACATGCTGACGATTCAGGGCGTGGATGTGTTGCAACCCGCGGAGATAGAAGTGATTCCCGATAGGATAGAAGCGGGAACGTTTCTCGTTGCCGCTGCGGCATTGGAAGGGGAAGTGACCGTTGACGGAATTGACCCGTCACAACTCACTTCGGTAATTGATAATTTGAAAAAAGCGGGAGCGAATTTAGATGTGAAGTCGAGCAGCATTATAGTTAAAGGCGGCGTTCCGCTGAACGCTGTGGATGTGACTACCGCTGTTTATCCCGGCTACCCGACGGATATGCAGGCTCAGTGGATAGCGCTTATGAGTAGAGCCAATGGGAATTGCACCGTAACGGATACCGTTTATAAGGACAGGTTCACTCACGTTCCCGAACTGGCGCGCCTGGGCGCAGATGTGGTCTTGAAAGATAATGCCGCTATAGTAAAAGGTGTTTCAAAACTGAAAGGCGCGCCGGTGATGTCCACAGATATACGCGCAAGCGCAAGCCTTATCATCGCCGGGCTGATGGCGGAAGGTAGAACCGACATTCACAGGATCTATCATATTGACAGAGGCTACGAAAATATCGAGCAAAAACTGCGGGGCATCGGAGCCGACATCACACGAGAAAAAGGCCCCGAAGTTTAATTAGAAGATTGATCATAAAGTGCGGTCAGGTCAGGCGTAAGTCCCGCCAACGGCGGTGGCCTTAACCGGCACACATTATGTTTAGCCCAGCCATTTATGGCTGGGGTTTTTAGTTAAACTAATAATCTTACGCCGTTTACGGCGTTTTAATCGGGAGAATGAAAAGGGCGAGAACGCCCTATTTTTATTATTCTATTTCTCGTTTCCCAGCCGTTTATGGCTGGGCTATTTATCCTAACCCGCACTGTTTTATCGTCATTCAGAGGAGTCCGCCAGCTGGCGGATGACGAAGGAATCTCAATTTAGCAATGGAGATTAAACCACCCCTCAGTCCCCTCCTTGAAAAGGAGGGGAATTAGACCTCCTCCCTGAGTTATGTGAGTTTATCCCGATTTATCGGGAGAGTGTGATTCTGAGATTCACTCAATATTCATCGGTACCAGACGATAACACCCCCCGCCTGACGTCAGTCGGGCAGGCTCGTCCGTCAGCTGACGGACACTCCCCTCAAGGGGAGAGAATAGAATGTGGTCAAGGTAGGCGTAAGTCCCGCCAACGGCGGTGGCCTTAACCCACACAATTTTACGCCAAATCAGCCGAAAAAATATTATCATTAGCTGTATGAATTTACTGTTTAGTTAACTTCATTTATTTTAAATTTTGGGATGCTAAAAATTCAATCCTCTGGAGAATAGAAGCTCGGCATGATTGATATCAGGAGCGACACAGTCACAAAGCCCTCGGCCGGGATGAGAGAGGCGATGATGAATGCGGAAGTCGGGGATGATGTATTCGGTGAAGACCCGAGTATTAACAGGCTTCAGGAAATCGTTGCGGAACTATTAGGTAAAGAAGCCGCTCTTTACCTGCCCAGCGGCACGATGGCAAATCAAATCAGCATCAACGTTCACACACAGCCCGGAAATGAGGTCATCTGCGAAGTGGGGTGCCATCTATATAATTATGAAGCGGGCGGTCCGGCTCTTCTCTCCGGAGTAATGCTCAGGACACTCGAGGGTCATATGGGCTCTTTCACTGCCGATCAGGTAAAAGAGAATATCAGACCGGATAACTCTCATTTTGCGCAGTCAGCTCTCATAGCGTTGGAAAACACGCATAACAGGGCGGGCGGAACTATCTTTCCGATAGAGCAGATAAAAGAAATCTCCGCTCTTGCCAGAGAGCGTGATATCAATATGCACCTCGACGGAGCGCGGCTTCTGAATGCTGTCGCTGCTACAGGAATCGCCGCCGATGAATGGGCGTCGTATTTTGATTCGGCAAGCATCTGTCTTTCGAAAGGTCTCGGCGCGCCGGTCGGATCTCTGATTGCAGGCACAAAAGAATTTATTCAAAAGGCTCACCGCTACCGGAAAACTTACGGCGGAGGGATGCGTCAGGCGGGTATCATCGCTCAGGCGGGAATTTACGCTCTTGAGAATAATGTTGAAAGATTGAAGGATGACCATAAAAACGCTCGGACTCTTGCGGAAGGAATCGCTGACTTAGAAGGAATATCTGTCGATCTCGATTGGGTTCAATCAAACATAGTTATGATAGACATCGATCCGTCTATAGGCACGGGAGCCGAATGGGCGGAAGCTTTAGGCAAAGAAGGAGTGGCAATTTTGGCAACGGCACCGCAGCGGCTCAGAGCTGTTTTTCACCTGGATGTAAATAAAGAGGGAACGAATCGAGCGGTAGAAGCATTTAATAATGTTCACAAAGCAGAGGCATTTCACACAGGAAGCAACCAATGAAAATCATTATTGTAGGAGCGGGGGAAGTAGGATTTTATCTCGCAAAAATGTTATCAGAAGAGAACCACGATATTACTATGCTTGACGATGATGCGGTAAAGTGCCAGCGGGCGCGTGAGCATTTGGATGTGCTTGTGTTGGAAGGGAACGGAGCCAGCGCGGAAACGCTTTCCGAAGCAGGTATAAAGAAAGTTGATATGCTCATCGGAGTAACAAGTGTGGACGAAGTAAATATAATGGCTTGTATGTTTGCAAACAGGCTGGGAGTGGAAACGAAGATAGCCCGTGTGAGAAACGCCGAATATTCAAAGCCGAGAGCTCTTATAACGCCTGCTCAGCTTGGTGTGGACAAAATGATTCATCCTGAAGAAGAAGCGGCAAAACAGATTAAAAATCTAATACGACGCTCCGCCGCAAGCGAAGTAGCGGAATTCTCCGGCGGAAGGGTTCAGCTTGTAGGGATGAAGCTTCGCGATGATTCGCCTATGATAGGGAAAAGCTTGACGGATGTCGGCCTAAATCATCCCGATTTATCTTACAGAACTGTGGCAATCAGCAGGAACGGTGAAACGATTATGCCTACAGGCACGGAAATATTTGAACAGAAGGATCATGTGTACATTATTGCCGAAACCGATTCTATTTCCGATGTGATGAAATTAGCCGGTAAAGAGCAGGAGCCTGCTGAAAACGTTATGATACTTGGGGCAGGGAAGATAGGAAGACGTCTTGCGCAGCTCCTTGAAGATAAAATATCTGTAAAAATTATTGATACAAGCGTATCAAAGACTGAAAGAGCGGCAAAAATGCTTAAAAATACGCTGATAATAAAAGGCGACGGTACGGATATAGAGCTTCTGAATAGCGAAGGTATCAAAGATATTGACGCGTTCGTAGCGGTGTCACAGCTTGATGAGAAAAACATCGTCTCCGCTATTCTCGCAAAGGATTTGGGAGTGAAAAAGGCAATAGTGCATGTTACCCGCACCGACCTGATGCCTGTGGTTGACCACATCGGAGTCGATTCTGTGGTCAGCAAGAGCGTTGCCACCGTGGACGCTATCCTGAAGTTCGTGCGAAAAGGAGTTGTGGTTTCTGTAACTTCGCTTGAGGGAACCGACATTGAAGCGATTGAACTCATTCCTCAATTGGACAGCAAAGTAACAAAAAAACCTATTAAAGATTGTAATTTCCCGAAAGGAACTATCATCGGCGCGCAGATGCACGTGAACGAGATTACAATACCGACCGGGGATAGTATTATCGTGCCGGGAGATAAGGTAGTGGTCTTCACACGTGCTGACGCGATCCCGGAAGTTGAAAAATTATTCTCTCCATAATGTACATAAACTGTTACTTTAACTGAAATACGATTATAAGTGAAATTTAAGCAGATACTGAATACTTTAGGTGCACTCTGGATATTCCTCGGCGGAGCAATGGCACTGGCTCTTCCGTTTTCGCTCTACTACGGGGATGGCGATTTTAACGCTATTCTCATCTCTATCGGGATTACCGTTGGGACAGGTTTTGTTGCATGGTTTACGACAAGAGGGGAATCCGAGATAAAAGTAAGAGACGGATTTGCTATAGTCACATTCGGCTGGATTACAAGCGCGATATTCGGTGCTTTACCTTTTCTTATATCGGGTAGTATTGCAAGTCCCGTTGACGCATTTTTTGAATCTATGTCAGGGTTTACAACTACCGGCGCATCAATCCTCATAGACATTGAAGCTCTTCCGCACGGCATACTCTTTTGGCGTTCGCTGACTCATTGGCTCGGCGGGATGGGAATTATTGTGTTTTCCCTTGCGATTCTTCCAATGTTAGGCATAGGAGCCGCTCAGCTCTATAAAGCCGAAGCGCCGGGTCCCACGAAAGACAGGTTTACTCCGCGTATCAGAGAGACGGCGAAACTGCTCTGGATAACATATATTCTCATTAGCGGAGTTGAAGTCGTGATGCTTTATGTCGGGGGAATGGATTTTTTTGATTCGGTCTGTCATACGTTCGGAACAATGGCTACCGGTGGATTTTCCACTAAAAACGCAAGCATTGCTCACTATAACAGCGCATATATTGATTATGTAATCATCTTTTTTATGGTGCTTGCAGGAGCTAATTTCGCGCTTCATTTCAGGATGTTCAAGGGCGATTTGACCGCTCACTTTCGCGATAAGGAATTTCAGTATTATCTTGGGTTAATGATAATATTTTCGGCGGCATTTCTGGTCATAATATCCATCAGCGAAAACGTTACGGGCGATGTAATGCTGCGAAAAGCCGTGTTTCAGACCGTTGCTATCATCACCACCACAGGTTATGTGACTACAGATTTCGAACTCTGGATCCCGGCAGGGCAGTTGCTCGTATTGGCAATGATGTTCATCGGCGGATGCGCAAGCTCCACAGGCGGTTCGATGAAAGTTATTCGGATTGTTATACTTGTGAAACACGCCGCCCATGAAATCCGGAAACTCGTTCATCCGACTGCCGTCTATCCGGTGCGGTTCGGAGAGCGTCTCATTTCCGACGATGTAATCAGAAACGTTCTGGGATTTTTCCTTTTCTATATGGGCATATTTGTTACCGTAAGTATAGTTATGTCTGCTATGGGTCTGGATATGGTTAGCGCTTTGTCGGTAACGGCATCGGCAATCGGAAATATCGGCCCCGCCCTCGGAAGCTTGGGTCCCACCGATAATTACGCTCACTTGCCCGCTTTAGGGAAACTTTTATTGAATTTCTGTATGCTTCTTGGAAGACTTGAACTGTTTACTGTTATCGTCCTATTCAGCAGGACATTCTGGAAGGAACGATAATACACAGGAGAGGAAATGTCCTACAAAAATATAAAATATGAAGTGGAAGACAGGATCGCCGTTGTGACTGTAAATCGTCCTGATGTTCTGAACGCTATGAATGCCGAAACGAACGCTGAACTGAAAGCCGCTGCAATTGCCGTGAGCGAGGATGATTCCGTCGCCGGAATGATAGTCACGGGTGAAGGGGATAAAGCGTTTATGGCGGGAGCGGATATAAATGAACTGGTTAAATCTTCTATTTTGGAGGGGAGGAAAACTTCTTTCGAAGGGCAGGAAACTCTGACAGTATTTGAGCTTATGGGGAAACCCGTTATCGCTGCCATTAACGGTTACGCTTTGGGAGGCGGATTCGAGCTGGCTCTCGGATGTCACATCCGCATCGCTTCCGAGAACGCTAAATTAGGCGCGCCTGAGGTCGGACTTGGAATTATGCCCGGATTCGGCGGTACTCAACGGTTGCCGCGACTCATCGGGACCGGTCGCGCTTTAGAGTTGATTCTTACCGGCAAGATCATCACTGCCGAAGAAGCTGAAAGGCTTGGCATCGTTAATAAAGTAGTGCCTGAAGGTGAGGCGCTTAACGCGGCAAAAGAGATGATGAAAGAGATTATCTCAAATGCTCCTATCGCTGTTAAAATGTGTATTGAGGCGGTTCAGAGAGGGATGAATATGTCGCTTGAAGAAGGTCTTGCTATCGAGTCGGACAGGTTCGGCATTCTCTGCGGAACTGAGGATATGAAGGAAGGGATGAACGCGTTCCTTGAAAAAAGAGACGCAAAATTCAAAGGGAGATGATAGCGGTTTGAATAAAAGATCTACACCTGATATGAACGAACTTATCTATGATTGGAATACCATTGACGGTAATCTGTTATCGGGAACGAGCGAAATAGAATTCGATGATGAAACGCTGAGGGACGGGCTTCAGTCGCCATCTGTGAAAGACCCTTCATTGGAAGAAAAAATAGAACTTCTGCATCTGATGGAAGAGATAGGAATTCACACGGCGGATGTTGGGCTTCCCGGAGCGGGTCCTCGCGCCCTGTCGGACGTTTCTGCTCTGGTGAAAGAGATCGTTTCAAACGGTATGAAAATAACGCCTAACTGTGCCGCGCGAACGGTTATTTCGGATATCCAGCCGATAGCGGAAATATCACAGGAAATGGGCATCCCCATTGAATGTTGCGCTTTCATCGGCAGCAGTCCGATTCGCGTTTACGCTGAAGAATGGAGCCTTGATCTTATGGTTAAACGGACTACCGAAGCGGTGAGTTTCGCGCACAAAGAAGGATTACCGGTTATGTTCGTAACTGAGGACACTGTGCGCGCGAACCCTGAGACTCTCGCGACGCTATTCGGAGCTGCGATAGATTCCGGAGCATCCAGACTCTGCCTTTGCGATACCTGCGGGCACGCCACTCCCGACGGTGTGAAAAATTTAGTTAGATGGACACGGGAATTTCTCAGCACGAGAGATGAGTCAATTAAATTAGATTGGCACGGACACAGGGACAGAGGATTGGCTCTGCCTAATGCTCTCGCTGCTATTGAAGCAGGAGTGGACAGGGTGCACGGAACAGCAATGGGAATTGGAGAACGGGTGGGAAATCTTCCGATGGACTTGCTGCTTGTGAACCTTCGCCTGTTAGGTGTGATAAATAATGACCTTACACGACTGCCGGAATATGTTGAAAAAACAGCAGAATATACGGGTATCCCGTTGGCTCATAACTACCCTGTGGTAGGTGAAGACGCTTTCCGGACAGGCACCGGAGTGCATGCCGCCGCGGTAATTAAAGCGGATGCAAAAGGTAACGAATGGTTGGCGGACCGGATATATTCGGGAGTTCCCGCCGGAATGGTAGGGAAAACCCAAATAATCGATATTGGTCCTATGTCGGGAAAATCCAACGTAATTTACTGGCTCCGCAATGAGGGGATTGAGCCTGAAAAATCATTGGTGGACGGTATCTTTGACCTGGCGAAACTGTCTGACAGGATACTCACTCGTGATGAGATCATGAGCGTCGTGGAGAACGCCAACTCTTAATGAGTTTAAGGCGTTACGCAATACTCGTAGAGGGAAAATTCAACTCAAAAGAGTCAAAAACAGCCAACGCCATCTTGCGTTATGCGCCGGACTCTGCAGTAGCTCTCATAGACAGCGCCAATGCCGGAAAAACTGCTGAGGATGTGATTGGTTACGGAGATAATACGCCTGTATTGGCCACTCTTTCAGAAACCCTTGAATTCGCCCCAAACGCCCTGCTTATAGGTATTGCGCCAATGAGCGGAAGGCTTCCCGACGAATGGCGCGGTATGGTGTTGCAGGCAATTGAATCCGGACTGGATATAGTTAGCGGGATGCACAGTTTTATTGGTGACGATGACGAATTCAAGGAAGCCGCGGGAAAACACAACGTGAATATACAGGATTTGAGGCGACCCCCGGTTGACTTGAGCGTTTCAGATGACCTGTGGCGGGAGCGTTCAGCGTATGTCCTGCTGACGGTGGGTACGGATGTGGCAATCGGGAAAATGACCACACTACTACAACTTCTTGCTTACCTGAAAAATCAACCGCTAAATACAGCATTCGTGGCGACGGGTCAAACGGGATTATTATTATCTGATTATGGTGTTTGCGTAGATGCCGTTGTGAGCGATTTTATAGCGGGTTCCATTGAGAGCGTGATAATGGATATTGAAAAAGATAACGATCTTCTGCTTGTGGAAGGGCAAGGTTCTCTTTTTCATCAGGGTTATAGCGGAGTTACATTAGGGTTAATTCACGGGTCAATGCCGGACGGACTGATAATCTGCCACGAACCGTCGCGGAAACTGAACGATTATGGGAGTGAACTACCAACATTGACTGCGGCTATCGAAATGCATAATGCGGTGATGAAACCTTTTAAAGAGGTTGACCTAATCGGTGTAAGTCTGTATACTTCAGAACTAAATGAAGAAGATGCGTTGTCCGCAATTGAAGCCGCAGAAGCAGAAACGGGTCTTCCTGCTGATGATCCTGTTCGTTTCGGCAGTGAAAAGCTGGGAAATGCAATAATGAGAGCGGTAAAGTTGAATAAATGAAAGCGACCTGGAAATATGTAAAATTGAATCTTACGCATCCGTTCACAATCGCCCGCGGTACACGGACGCACTACGATTCGATGATTGTGGAGTTGGAATACGAGGGTCTTAAAGCGTTAGGTGAAGCGGTTCCCACAACGCGCTATGGCGAAGACATTAAAAAGGTGGAAACAGGCTTAGCGAGTATCGATTTTGATTCAGCGCCATACAATGATCCATATCTGATAGAGGATATTGATGAGGCGTGCAGAAGCAACACTCTTATGACTCCGTCGGCAATTGCCGCTGTTAACATCGCTTATTGGGACCTTCTCGGAAAACTACTTGGCAAGCCGCTTTATAAATTATGGGGCTTGAACCCGGATAAGTCACTAATTTCAACGTTTACAATAGGAATTGACGAGATTGATGTTATAAAGCAGAAAGTGCGGGAAGCTGAGCAATATCCGATTCTCAAAGTGAAACAGGGACTTGAAAACGACAAGGAAATCATCATTGCAATTCGGGAATTGACAGACAAGGTCATTCGGGTGGATGCAAACGAGGGTTGGAACAAGGAAGAGGCGCTGGAAAAGATAAATTGGCTCGCCGGACAAAATGTGGAGTTCGTGGAGCAGCCGCTTCCCGCGGATAACTTGGATGATTACATCTGGCTGAAAGAGCGGTCTCCGCTTCCACTCATAGCGGATGAAAACAGCATCAGGGCGGTTGATATTCCGAAGATAGCCGACGCATTTCACGGAATAAACATTAAACTTATGAAGTGCGGAGGACCGACGGAAGCCCTCAAGATGATTCATACAGCGCGTTCTTACGGCGTAAAAGTTATGCTGGGATGTATGTGCGAAAGTTCGATTGCAATCGGCGCGGCGGCTCATCTCTCTCCATTAGCGGATTGGGCCGACCTGGACGGCAACCTGCTTTTGAGCAACGATCCTTACACCGGAATAGACGTTATTGACGGTAAACTGATTCTTCCGGATAAACCGGGAATAGGCGTTGAACCCATTGGAGATAATCAATGAACAAATTGGAAATTACCTTACTGATTATACTGCTGATCACACTGTTCTCAGGCTGTGCCGCCCAAATGGCACATCCGGACACGCCGTTAGGGAATCTAAGAACTGAAATAGATCAACTGCTGAATGATCCCGCATTTGCTTCAGCAACGTGGGGCGTTTATATCGAAATTCCCGACAAACGCGAAGTGCTGTACCGTCATAACGAGAATAAACTTCTCATCCCCGCTTCAAATATGAAGCTCTTCACAACGGCTGCGGCGCTTGTGAGATTCGGTCCCAACTTCACATATAAAACGCGGTTATATACAGATGGCGTGGTTCAGAACGGCACGCTGAAAGGCAACATTGTCGTAAAAGGTTCGGGAGACCCGACTATATCCGGCAGGTACAACGGGGGAGTTATCGTCGGCACTTTTCTCGATTGGGCGGATAGTCTGAAAGCAATGGGTATCAACGCAATAACGGGCGATGTTATCGGAGATGATGATTACTTTGACGATGTTCCATTAGGTAATAGCTGGAGCTGGGATGACGAGCCGTACTGGTATTCAGCGCATATCAGCGGGCTGTCATTCAACGATAATGCCATAGATGTTTTGATAAAGCCGGGAGAAAAAGCGGGAGACCCGGCAATTATCGAGATCGACCCGCCTACGTCATATATACAGATTAAAAATAATATTAAGACAACAGAAAATGATTCTGTAATGCACTATAATTTCAATCGGTCAATAGACGGAAACCTTTTCACGTTTTGGGGTAATATGCCGTTGACGAAAAGAGAATCCAAGACCTGGGCTTCGGTCAGAAATCCCACGCTATACACTGTGACCGTACTTAAAGAAACACTTGAGGATAATGGAATATCTGTCGGCGGGAAAGCAATGGACGCCGATGACCATACATCTAAACCAAAATATGAAAATATGATGGTGGCGGCGACTTACACTTCACCTCCAATGAGCGAGATGATTAAAATAGTTAACAAGCCGAGTCAGAATTTTTATGCGGAGCAGCTGTTGAAAACACTTGGCAGGGAATATCAGAAAACGGGGAGTTCTTCGGCGGGCGTAAAAGTAGTCAAGTCGTTCCTTAGGGAAACGGGAATTGACGATAACGCTGTTAAAATCGTTGACGGCTCAGGACTATCACGGCTGAATCTCATAACCGTTAAGCAGGTGGCGACGCTGCTCCGATATATGCGGAAGCACAGGTATGCGAACTATTATATGAATTCACTCCCTATTGCGGGTGTGGACGGGACTATCCGCAGGCGGATGAGCGGAACAAACGCCGCCGGGAATCTTAGAGCAAAAACGGGATCGTTAAGCTATGTAAAGGCTTTGTCTGGTTACGTTACAACGGCGGAAGGGGAGGATATTGTGTTCAGTTTCATTGTGAATCATTACAATCTTCCAATGAGTATGGCGAATGAACTTCAGAATCGGATAGGAATCATTCTTTCAAATTACTCCCGCGGGAATTAGCGGGACTTACGCTTGTCCTGACCGCCTCCGTTGTCATTGCCAGCGAAGCGAAGTAATCTCAATTCTCGCCTGACAGTAAATATTGAGATTGCCGCGTCGTCTTTCAGACTTCTCGCAATGACAGAAGTTTAGCCATTCCAGGTAAATAACCTTGACTATAATCGAACGACAGATTAATTTCACGTCGCTTTTGGGGAGTCGTCTAATGGCAGGACAGCGGCCTCTGGAGTCGCCGGTCGGGGTTCGAATCCCTGCTCCCCAGCAAATGAGTTTGAAATTTTCGTAGTGGCGGCTGGGGCTTGCCCCGACGCCTAAAGATGACCTCAGTGCGGTCAAAGCAAGCGTAAGTCCCGCCAACGGCGGTGGCACTAACCCGCACAATTCTATATCATCGTTCGGGCTCACGGCAAAGGCAAAAATATTGTCATTGTCCGCATGACGGTAGCCGGGCAGGCGCTCGGAATGACATAGAGATTGTAGATTCAATAAGAGGCAAAAAGATAATTAGAACAACCTCCAAATATAAGCCACTTTTCTTGTCTATCTTTTTATTCATCCTAATTGCTTCACCTCTTTCTGCAAAGAAAGATCCTGACCAGCGGACTATAATTCTCACAGTTCACAGCATTGCGCTTGAGGGAAATCTGTTAGGTGAATCACCTAACAGAAAGGTAATGGTACATCTCCCGTTGGGATATAACGAATCAGAAGAAAGGCGTTATCCGGTTCTGTATCTGCTCCACGGTTTCAATGCGGATTATTATCTCTGGACGGTGGGGCGGTTCTGGCTCGGGAAAGGGTGGAACATCACAAATGTTGCCGATTCACTTATCGAGGCAGGGGAAATCAAGCCGATGATAATCGTTATGCCAAGCGCACACAACAAGTATGGCGGTAGCTGGTATGTGAATTCAGGGATAATGGGAGACTGGGATGATTTCATCACTATAGAATTGGTTCATGAGATTGATGCCACTTTCAAAACTATAGATAACAGTTCCAGCAGGGGAATCGCAGGTCATTCGATGGGAGGGTTTGGAGCTGTTTGGCTCGGAATGGAACACCCGGATATTTTTGGTTCTGT
This sequence comes from Candidatus Neomarinimicrobiota bacterium, assembly GCA_022573815.1. Classification (NCBI taxonomy): domain Bacteria; kingdom Pseudomonadati; phylum Fidelibacterota; species Fidelibacterota bacterium. The sequence goes on along the minus strand of JACZTG010000012.1, from coordinate 9,839 downwards.
ATATGGAATGAGTACTTCACGACTTGATTTTGAAATCAATATGCTCAAAGAACTTGAAAATAATATGTTAGAAGCATCTCTTATCAGCGACGCTGATCTGTTTAAAACTTTAAGTTTTTCGACACAGTTGGCGATTTCCCTTGGAGCAGCATTTTCTCCTAATCCATTGAATCTGCCGTTTTTTGTGAATTTGCCGATTGTCTATGAAGATGGGAATAAAATATTTTTGGATGACGTTTGGCAAAAATGGATGAAGTTTTCGGTAGCAACCGATGAGTACCTGACGGGCTATGAGCAGCGTAGGGGAGGACAGATTTTGTCTTTCGATATTGGTAGCGCCGATAAGTGGTTGATATCGAATATGAGTTTTTCAGCAGAATTGAGTAAGCGTAATATTGATCACAATTTCCAGGAATATGATGGCGATCATCTGAACAAAATATCATCTCGTTTGACAAATATAGTTTTGCCGTTTTTCTCTGAATCTTTTAGACATCAGGTATCGGAGTCTGACGGAATTTTCGGCAGCAAGTATTCTTTGTCTTATCTGGGAGCGGCAGTGCTTCTCATATTCCTGCTAATCAGACGAATCTTTAGAAAACTCAAAATACCTGAAATCAATAAATATTCTGAATAATTAAATTGCCACTCTGAACATTTGGAAATACTTTACGTAGATTAAACGAAGCATCACCGACTAATTTTATCCGGAGAATACTTATGAGAATTATCTCAACTAAAACATCGGGATTTATTACGCTTTTTATGCTATTAATCCTCAGCGTCAGCTGTCAAAAATCAACAGTGAAAATGTCGCCGACTCACTCGGCGGATTGGGACGTATTCGTCTCCGATTTCCTTGAAGATTATTTTGTCGCAAATCCCACAACAGCTATCGGAGCGGGTCGGCATGAATTTGACGGACAGCTTCCCGATTGGAGCGTGGAAGGATTTAACAAAGAGATAGCGCGGCTTCACGCCAAACGAACTGGCGCAATGGCATTTGACGGGACAACACTGAGTGATGGCCAACGATTCGAAAGAGAGTATTTGCTGTCGGTCATTGACGGAGACCTGTTTTGGCTCGAAACGACGGAGAAGCAGTATCGAAATCCCAATTTTTACCAGGGTCATTTTGATCCGAGCAATTATGTAATTCTTGAATATGCTCCGCTTGATGTTCGGATGCAGGCTTACACAAAATTCGCCGGTGAAGTCCCAAGAGCGGTTGAACAGATAATGGAAAACCTGCGCACTCCGCTTCCACTGACATTCGTAAATTTAGGTCACACCACTTTCGGTGGTTATGCTACTTATTTCGAAAACGATATTTATGACGTATTTGCAACTGTGGAAGACGCTCAGCTCCAGGCAGATCTGAAAGAAGCGAACTTGCTTGCCGTTGCGGCTATGAAAAAACTTGACGCATGGATCGAAGAGCAGCGTCCCGACGCTACCGATGGATTCGCAATTGGCGCCGAGAATTTTCAGGAAATGCTGTGGGCGACAGAACGGGTTGATGTATCTATCGCTGACCTAAAAGTCATCGCACAAAATGACCTTGCGCGGAATATCGCATCTCTCACAGAAGCGTGCGCTGAATACGCGAGCGGACTGACAAATCATGAGTGTGTTGAAAAGGCTCGCAGCGTGAAGAATGAGGGGGGAGCAGTAGAAGGAGCGCGTCAACAATTATCGGTGCTCAGAGATTTCCTGATTGAGAAGGACCTCATAACTATTCCCGGAACTGAAAAAGCGCTGGTGGCGGAAGCGCCCGAATATGCAAGGTGGAATTTCGCGTATATAAATATTCCCGGTCCGTATGAAGAAGGATTGCCGTCAACGTATTATATCGCGCCGCCGGATCCCACCTGGTCCGAAAAAGATCAACACGATTACCTTCCGGGTAAAGCGGATCTGATGTTCGTTTCTGTGCATGAGATTTGGCCCGGACATTTCCTGCAATTTCTACATTCCAACAGGTCTGATTCCAAATTCGGACAGGTATTTGTCGGCTATGCGTTTGCGGAAGGATGGGCGCACTACACCGAAGAGATGATGTGGGATGCCGGATTTAGCGACGGCGACCCTGAGATACATATCGGTCAACTGATTAATGCACTGCTTCGCAACGCTCGATTTCTTTCCACCATCGGTCTGCACACCGAAGGGATGACAGTTGAAGAATCGGAAGCGCTCTTTATGGAATCGGGTTTTCAGGACCCGGGCAATGCGAGGCAGCAGGCGGCGCGGGGAACTTACGACCCGGCTTATCTGAACTACACTATGGGCAAACTTATGATAAAGAAACTCCGTGAAGACTGGACAGCGTCGAGAGGAATGCACGGAACGTGGAAAGCGTATCACGATATGTACCTCTCATTCGGCGGGCCGCCCATTCCGATGATTCGTAAGGCAATGCTGGGTGATGATGGCGGTTCTCTTTTTTAATAGATTGAGATTGCGCGGTCAGTCCGTCAGCCGACGGATAACCCGCGCACATTGTCGTCATTCAGAGGAGCACGGCAACGAAGGAATCTCAGGATTAACTCGTCAACAAATAATTGAGATTCTTTCGCTTCCCGCCTGACATCAGTCGGGCAGGCGCTCGGAATGACAAAGAATAACAAAATATGGGCGGAAACAGTTAGTTAACCTCCTCCCTTGAGGGAGGTGTCACGGAGTGACGGAGGGTGTAATTCTGAAATCACTCCTAATATGTTAGTGACGTAACGGTCACTCCCCTCAAGGGGAGAGGTTAACTTCCCCTCCTTTCTAAGGAGGGGATAGAGGGGTGGTTCTCAGTTAATTATCAGATTCTATTCTACAAATCCTTCAGGATAAAGCGATACCTGAACGTAATTGTTCATATCAAAATACATGTGGGCGGTTTTCCGGATCGTCTCAAGCGAAAGCGCTTCCACCAATTCATCAAACTTCATCACATCAGCAAAATCCTGTTTGTGCCACACATATGATTCAATCGTGTTGAGCCAAAAACTGTTTTCCTTTAAACTCGTTTCAAGGGTCCTTCGCTGGATCTCTTTGATTTTAACGAGATTTTTATCAGTGGTTCCGAAATTCCTAAGGCTGTCTATCTGGGTAAAAACAGTTTCGGTCAGTTCCGCCACCCGGTCCGGGTCGCTGCCGAATGAGATACGAATCTGATATTCCTCATCGGGGAACTCCTGAAGAATTGCGCTTACGCGGACGCCGTAAGTTCCGCCCAGCTCTTCCCGCAATACTTCCCGGAGTTTAATTCGGAGAGAATGAACCATTGAATTGATATTATAGCGGTTCTGCCTGTTCCATTCAAAATCGCCCGTGAAGATAATCTGCGTATTACTTTTCGGTTCCTGACCTTTAAAGACTTTCTTCTTTATCACACCTTCCGGCGGATCAACTCCGTCGTCTTTAAAGGATAAATGTTCAGCATCAGCAGGAAGATTACCAAGGTAAATCCTGGAAAGTTTCTTGATGACAGCAGGTTCGATATTTCCTATGAAAATAAAAGTAAAGTCGCCTGCATCGGCAAATGCGTTTCGGAAAATATTATATGACTTATTAAGATCGAACTCTTCAACAAGTTTTGTTGACCAGGGTCGATACCGCGGATGATTGCGGGACATCAGTGCGCTGATAGTGTCTCTGAAAGCAACGTTGGGGCTTGCGCTCCTGTTCAGCACAAATCCGTTTATCCTTTCTTTTAGCGCAAGATATGCGGTGCTGTCCTTCCTCGGAGCGGTAAAGACAAGATGAATGAGCTGAAACATTGTCTCAATATCTTCGGGTGTGGAGGAACCTGAGATTCCCTCTTTCACCGACCCGATGTAGGGAGAGACTCCGACAATTTTACCGGCAAGTTTTTTCTCCAACGCTATTTTGTTGAACGCTCCGAAACCGCTTTCATTGATGACGCTCGCGGATATCTTTCCGGGAACATATTCATCCCTCACAAGGTGAGATCTGCCGCCGGCGCTGAACGAAGTCATAAGTATTTCATCGTTTTTGAAGTCGGTTTTTTTCATCAGAACGCGTATTCCATTCGCCAAAATAAATTCGTGAATATCCAACACCTCTATATATGATTCGGAAGTGACCGCAGATGGCGCGGGAATATCCGCCACCAATGGCAGGTCAGGCACTGACTCTTCGTACGGCTCAATGGTCAGTGATTTCACTATGTCAAAGACAGCGAGGAGAGACGCATCTGTTGGTTCTACTATACTGTCTTTTATCGGGAGATTTGCGAGGATGACTCTGTTCTCGTCGGAGAGCCAGGTGCGTGCGAGACTATTTATTTCGTCAAGGGTGATGGTCGGCATATACATCTTGTATAGCTCAAATTCGTATATGATGCCCGGAATCGGCTCGTCAACGAGGAAATGTCTGATATACTCGGAAGCGTAACTTCCGGAATTTGTTTTGTCCCTCTCGTTGTAAGCTTTTTCCATACTTTTAAGCTGATTTATCTTTTGCCGTTCCAATTCTGCGGAAGTGAATCCGTGCAGCGCTACCCGTTCGGCTTCGGTCAATAGGGCTTCAAGACCGCGTTCGATTCCGTTATCCTGAACACCGGACGTTAAGAGGTAAACTTCCTTTTCCCGAACGAACCTTCCTTGCGCTGAAAATCCGTAAAGGAACGGAGCATTAAGTTTGGTGGTGATCTCAGCGAGCCTGTCATTAAGCATTGCGTTGTATATTGATTTTATAATTCCTTCCCGGTATGCTCCATGTGAGTTCTCATTTTTCGTATCCTGCTTATAGTAAATTGAAATCCGTGAGCCGGTGGCTTCCTTGTCGGAGGCGATGGAGACGAGAGTTTCCTTATGGTCGGGCACTCCGTAAACTTCTCTATCTCTCGGATTCTCGCTTGCCGGGATTCGGTTAAAGTGTTCTTTTATCAGTCCTTCGATCCATTCTACGTCGAAGTCGCCTACTGCGATGACAGCCATCAATTCGGGGCGATACCACTCTTTGTAAAATCGTTTTGCCGCATCATAACTGAAGCTGTCGAGTACGGCTTTTTGACCGATAGGCAACCGGACAGCGTACCTGGAATCTTTGAAAAGTACGGGAAGCTGTTTATCGAACATCCGCGCTTCAGCGCCTCTTCGCAGTCGCCATTCCTCGATGACCACGCCTCTTTCCTTGTCGATTTCTTCATCTTCGAAGCTCACACCGCTTGCCCAATCTTCTAATATCAGGAACCCCTGTTCGACCATTTCCGCGCTGTCGGTTGGGACTTTTAGCATATAAACGGTTTCGTCAAAGCTTGTGTACGCATTTATGTCGGCTCCGAACCGCATTCCGATGGATTCGAGATAATCCACAATTTCCTGCTTCGCGAAATTCTTGGTTCCGTTGAACGCCATATGCTCCACAAAGTGGGCGAGACCTTGCTGATCATCTTCTTCCAACACCGAGCCGACGTTTACAACTAGTCGGAGTTCCGCTCTATTTTCCGGTTTCCCGTTTTTCAGAATAAGATATTTGATACCGTTATCCAATTTTCCTTCAACCACATTCGGGTTGACCGGTATGGGACTATCCAGGGACGGGAAAAACTGCTGTCCGATTCCTTTAAGGCTTTCGTTTCCTTTCTGACCGGTGCATCCGGTAAGGAAGAAGATTATTATAATTAAAAATAATTGATTGAATTTAGTCATCTTCTGATTCCTACCTTTCTGATAGTTTATTCGATACCCAATCGGTGACATTGGCTTCGAGGACATTCATAGGAACCGCTCCGCTGCCGAGAACGACTTCGTGAAATTCTCTTACGTCAAATTTATCGCCTAATTTTTCTTTGGAGTAGGCGCGGAGTTCCCTGATCTTCAACTCGCCCATTTTGTATCCCAACGCCTGTCCGGGCCACGAGATATACCTGTCTATTTCTGTTGTGATGTTATGCATAGTCAGAGCGGAATTCTCCGCCATATAATCAATCGCTTTCTGGCGTGACCACCCGAAATAATGCATGCCCGTATCTACAACGAGCCGGAGCGCGCGCCACATCTCGTAAGTCAATCGACCGAAATCGCTGTACGGATCCTCGTAAAAGCCGACCTCCAGACCAAGCCGTTCCGAATAAAGCGCCCAACCCTCAACAAAGGCGGTGAAGCTGGCGTATTTTCTGAATTCGGGAATGTTCTCCATCTCCTGCTGCAGGGCTATCTGAAGATGATGCCCCGGAACCGCCTCGTGAAAGGAGAGAGCTTCGATCTCATAAGTAGGGCGACTTCTGAGGTCATACGTATTTACAAAATAGAAACCCGCTTTTGAACCGTCGCCGGCGGGACTGTTATAATAAGCCGTTGTGGTCTTCGGAGCGATGAAATCAGGTATCTTTTTGATTCCGTAAGGCGACCTGGGAAGTGTCTTGAATAGCGTTGGTAATTGTCCGTCCATCAGCTTCAGCGTCAGAGCGATTTGAGCCATCAACGCCTTCGGGCTGTCAACGTAGAACCGGTCATCTGTCCGCAAAAATTGCACAAAGTCCTGAAAACTTCCCTCAAAACCTGTCTCGCGAATCAGTTCCTCCATTTCTCCGCGGATTCGCTTCACCTCCGAATGACCTATTTTGTGAACCTCTTTAGGCGTTATATCCAGCGTTGTGAACAGCCGAACCCGATGCTCATAAAACGCTTTTCCGTCGGGGAGGGAAGAAGCGGCAATATCTTCTCTTGCGGCAGGGAGGTATTCCTCTGTAATAAATTTTAAGAACGCTTCATAGCCGGGAACAACCGAATTCAGAATCGCGGATTTACCCGCTTCTGTGAGGTTTGCTTGCGCCGCTTCGTCTATGTCATCGGGGAATTTTTCAAATGCGGCGAACAGCAAGCTTTCAGACGCATCTTTGACGATATGCGGCTCTATCGTGCCTTCAATTCCCTTAAGCGTGATTCCGGGAAGTACATATCCCTCGCTGATTCCCGCTCGCATAAGCTCAATATATGATTGAGCGTAAACCTCGAATCCGTTTAGCCGGGCGATATAATTTTCGTAATCTTCCACGCTATTTAACGGAACTCTATCGGCTAACTGAGGAAACGAAACATGAAATCCGCTCCGGTTTGTAATTGGAGTCAGATAAGTTTTGAATTGGTATTCTGCTATGTCGTTCTGCTTTAATAGTTTGAATATGTCATAATTCAGTTGATGAGTTGCAGAAAGAGCGTTCCTGTCTATTTCTGCTAATCGTGTCAGGAATGCTTTTTCCTGAGCGAGTCTTCGTTGGTTATCAGCCACCGATACGGACGGAAGCGCGGCGTTATAACGTTTATCACCGTAGAATGTGGCAAAGAGCGGGCTTTCTTTTAATTGGTATTCCCAGTCATCGGCAAAAAGCTGTTCGAGTTGACCTGTCGCCTGATTATTTTGCTTTTGCACACCGGTATATGAGCTGCATGATGAGAATAAGAGTAAAACAATTACTAAAATCATCTTTCTGTACATTGAAAAGTTCTCCTTTGAAAAGTATTCGATTTTATTGAAAGCTAATTTACATCTTTCTTATGTAAATTGAAAGAGTGGAAGCCTGCCCGGCGGTCAGACGGGCATTTTCGATATACCGATTCAGGGAAATTTGAGATTGCCGTGTCGTGGCTCTATCACTCCCCGCAATGACAAAGGATGATATTTAATCCCTATGACCGCATTAAATTTACCCCTCATTTTCGAGGAGGGGAGTGAGGGGTGGTTAACTTAATTTATGTAATAAATAGTTTGCTTCTAAGCATATAAAATGCTACATTTTGAAGTCTATGTTGAAAACTGTATATATTACAAAATTTCGTGCAAATCAGCGCAAAAGAGTTAATCGGGTGATTTACGTATAAGTATGGATAAAAAATACTTATCCACAGGTGATATTGCCGGATATTGTGAAGTTAATATTACAACTGTCAAGAGATGGATACGACAGGGACATCTCAGCGGTTTCCAAACTCCGATGGGTCATTTCCGGGTAGAAAAGGTAGCATTTGTTAAATTCCTCAGAGCCAACAATATGCCGATTGATGAATCCTTGTCCAATTATGACTCTAATAACAGCGTCCTAATTATGGATGATGATCCGGGAATGGTTAAGACTATCGCTATGACGTTGGAAGATATGGATTCTGACCTGAACGTTGAATCGGCTACAGACGGATATGAAGGACTGATGAAAATAGGTAAATCAGTGCCTGACTTACTCATAATTGATTTGAATATGCCGAAAATCAATGGATTTGAGGTAATTCGCCAGGTAAAAAAGACGGAAGAGTACTCTGCCGCTAAGATTTTGGTGGTTTCTTCTGCTCTTGACGATGAAGCAGAAGCAAAATTAGAAGAATCAGGGGTATCTAAGTACCTCAGAAAACCGTTTAAATTAGCCGACCTGAAAGCCGAAGTGGCTAATTTGCTGGGTTTAAACGGCAGTAAGGGCTAAAAGCGAACCTGATAAGCATTATATCGCTTTTTAAGTCCTGAATAAATAAGAAGTTACAGGAAGATAAAAATAAAAGGGAGTTTTGTGACACCTATCACGGTCAAGATTTTTTCATTTTGTATCTTAAGGATAATGTTAGGAGACAGAGTTTGAATTTTAGTAATACTTTTAGTAATACAATCAAAACAGGAGTAAATCCAATGAAAGTACCTAAACGAGGATTACTTCTTACTTTAATGGCGGTTGCGCTGTTGTTTTCAGTTGCGTGTGACTACGCATCGATAACTGCGCCCGGAGCAATTGAAGCGCCGGTTACTTCGAATGCGTTACCTGCCAATGAGAGCAATTCAGAAGATGATGCTCTCCTCAAAAAAGGTAAGAAGAGCGATAAGAATAATGGTAGTTCGGTAAGTGCTCAGGACGAAGAATCTACACGTTACGGTTGGGCATACTAAGGGATATTTAGATAGATGGTAACTGACAACTTCATCACAGAGATACTCAGGGCAGCCACGAAGCTTTGTGGCAGGGACTTCGGTTCGAGAGTATCGGGTGTATTGAAGGAGAACGAAGCTGCTCTTAAAGAATCGTGGCAGACCATCCTACCTACAGACCTTACGACGAACGACCGTAACAACTTATCAATAGACACCAAGTTCGAGATCATACTGAGCGTATCACAGGGTTACCTTGAAGGTGATGCTTATGATTCGTTATTGATAGATATAGCCAGGATCGGTATATCTTCCCTACAGTTTGACAGGGCGGAGAGACTTCTTGAAGAAGTTAAGAGCCGCCCCGCAAGCGAGACGAACCGCACAATCAAGGGATCTGCCAGTCGCTTCTTAGGCGAGATATACGCCAAGCAGGCTAACTGGGAGAGAGCGCTTGAAGAGTTCAACGCGGCTGAAGTTCTCCTTAGAGACTCAGGCGACGTTATCGCTTTAGCCTCAACGATGAACACGCTTGGTATTCTATACGCAGAGACAGGAAAGATGTCCCGCGCGCTTGAATCGTTTGAATCGGCCAAGAAGCTCGCTTCATCGAAGAAAGACCGCGACCTGCTCCTTAAGATCTATATGAACCTGGGCAATATACTCAATATCCGGGGCGAGCATGACGGAGCTCTTGAGGCATACGACTCTGCACTGACCACACTGGGCAAACGCGACAACGACCCGCTGAGAGCGCTGATACATCATAACATCGGTATCGCCTATAAGAACAAAGGCGAGCTTGACAGAGCCCAGAAGAAATTTGGTGACGGCCTTAAGTTCTCTGAACGGGCAGGTGATGAACGCATAGCAGGACTCTCATACCTTGAAAGAGCGGAGATATTCCACCGGAAAGACGATATAGACGAAAGTATCCTCCTTGCAACGAAGGCTTTCAAGATATTCACGGA